>NZ_JBWZET010000109.1:0-13740 GCF_056722145.1 Rhizomicrobium sp.
GCCCTATATGCCGCCGCGCTTTCGCCGGAGGGAAAAAATGGCTGGCATCAAGGCTAAAGTTACGGAGACGCTGCACCAGGGCTACGCCCAGACCATGGAGCTGAAAGGCAAATTGCTGGCCGACGAAAAGAGCCGTTATCAGCGCATTAAGATTTTCGACACCGTATCCAACGGTCGCGTCATGACGCTCGACGGCGTCGTCCAGATCACCACCCGCGACGAGTCCGCCTACGCAGAAATGCTGACGCATCTGCCGATGCTGGAACACGGCAAGGTGGAGCGGGTGATGATCGTCGGCGGCGGCGACCTTTCCATCGCCGACGAGGCTCTTAAGCATAAGAGCGTCAAGGAAGTCGTTCTCGTCGATATCGACGGGCGCGTGATCGAGCTGTGCAAGAAGCACTTCGGCGACATCAACGCCAAGGCGTTCCGCGACCGCCGCATGAAGGTGGTGGTGGCCGATGCCTTCGAATATCTCGCCCGCCCGGAAGCCAAGGCGCGTTTCGATCTTATCATCGGCGATCGCCCCGATCCGATCGGCCCCGGCAAGGCGCTGTTCGGCGAAACCTTCTATGACCGGATCAAAGTCGCCTTGAAGCCGGGCGGCTTCGCCACCTTCCAGACCGGCGTGCCGTTTTACCAGCCGTCGGAGATCACCGAGGCGCTGCACGACCTCGAGGCGCACTTCCCCAGGTCGGGTCTCTATCTGAGCGTCGTTCCGACGTACATCGGCGGCTTCATGGCGCTGTCTTGGGCCGGCAAAGGCGCCCGCCTCGGCACGCCAGCCGGGATCAAGAAGGCGGCGCGCGCCTTCAAGCGCCTGAAGCTCAAGACCGACTACTACAACCCCGCCATCCATGCCGCCGCCTTTGCGCTGCCGCAGTGGATTTCGCGTCTGGTGCCGTAAACCGCCCTGCCGGAAAGCGGCCGCAATTTCATCGGCCAATATCGGTTCTTCATCGGCCCGTCGTCCTTTCGGATGGCGGGCCGAATGCGCTTCTTGGCGATGCATTTCGCCTAAGGAGCTCACGATGTCCCGTTTCGCCTTTCTGCCGCTGACCGCGCTGCTGCTCGCCGCACCGCTCAATGCCGCGCCGCTCGACGTCAAGCACGCCGACCTCGATCTCGCCCGGCCGGGCGACGCCGTGGTCATGCTCGACCGGCTGCTGGTCGCCGCCGCTCCGGCGTGCAAGCGCCGCGACGGCTTCTACGACAACCTCCAGTGCCGCGCCGAAGTTGCAGCCGGCACGGTCGTCACGCTGAACGCCCCGGCCCTGACCGAGGCCTTCCATACGCGTTTCGGTGTTTCGCCTGAGAAGGTCGCTAAGCCGTAAGGCGGCGCCGAAACCGCGGCGGAGGACGCACACCCCCCCGTGTCCTCCGCCGCTTTTACCGCGGGCAGAGCGCGATCGCCTCGCTGGCGCAGAAATCGGGCCAGACCCCGCTCGACCGCCAGTACTGCGACAGCCCGATGCGATCGGCCACGGCGCGGAAGCGCGGATCTGCCCGCAAAGGTGCGGTCGGCGGCACCAGCAGATAGGCCGTCGGAACCGTCGGCGCCGCCAGCCACTTGCGGTCGCGCTCGGCCGCCGTCGCGCCGCTCTGGTCGGGATAAAAATGGTCGGCGAGCTGGAACGCCTCGTCGAGCCGGCCGAGCACCACCAGCGCCTGGAAGCAGAGGCGGTTCTGCTCCGGCGAGCGGGCGTCGGTGCGGACGCAATCGGCGGTCATGGCGGCAATATCGGCGGGGCGCCGGGTATGGATCGCCCGCGCGATTTTCGAGAAGGTCTGCGGCCCGTCGACCGGGTCGAGCTGGATCCGGACCGCTGAATCGGCGACGAGCGCCTCAGCCTCGCCCGGTGCGCCATAGAATGCCGCCGCCTCGAACGCCTTGGCTGCCAGCCACGAGCCGGTCGGAAACACCTTGCCGCCGCGTGCGATCAGCATCCGCGCCCGTGCGATCTCGCCCGACCACAGCCGCGAGTTGAGCGTCTTGGCGTTGATATCGGCGAGATAGGGGCTGGCGGCATAGGCCGCCTCCGCAAATCGCGCCGATTCCCGGAATTGACCGCTGTTCTGCAGGAATTCGACGCCGTACATCGAGGCGATCGGCGCTTTCGGCAGGATGGTGAACGCCTGACGCAAATCCTTGTCGCGCGCCGCCCAGTCGAAGGTCGGAATCGTCAGGCTGTGCAGCGCGTAGGCGTCGGCATATTGCGGATCGAGCTTCAACGCCATGTCGGCGGCCTGCCGCGCCTCGGCAAGCATCGCCGGCCGGCGGGCGGGCGGCGCCTCGCTGACCAACTTCAGCGCCGTGCGCACATGCAGGGCATAGGCAAAAGCATCGTCCGCCGCGATCTTTTCGCCGTCGCGGGCGATGTCGTTGGCGGCAAGAAAATCGCCGCGGCTCTGCATCAGATGCGTGGCGCGCAGCGCCCCCGCCATGACGCGGCGGTCCCACTTCGCCGTACGGCCGAATCCGGCGGTGACCAGCCATTCGAGCCCGGCGACGCGCCCCGCAACGTTCTCCGGCAGATCGGCTTCGTCGCTGATCGGGCGTTCGAGGTTCTCGGCCAGAAGTGTCGTACCGGTGGACCCCTCGATGATCCGGATCGCCACCAGATAGCGCCCCTGCTCGCGCCTTATCTCGCCATCGATGACGAAATCGGCAGCCAGCGCCTGCGGGGCGCGCGACTTGTCGGCGCCGCGGAACTGGAAGCTCTTGGTCGGCGAGATCACGTTGAGGCGATAGGCGCTCAGCATGTCGGCGATGCCGGCAGCAACCGAGTCGCCGAGATTCTGGGCGTTGGCGTCTTCGTAGAGCGGCGTGAACGGCAGCACCGCGATGGTAAACGTCCGCGGCGCGGGCGCCGGCCACTGCATCCAGACCACAGCCGCAACCAGTGCCAGCGCCACAGCCAACAGTGCCCACCGGCGGCGACGCGGTGGCAGCGCGACTCCAGCCGTCGGCTCCGGCGCGGGTTCGGGCAGGGCTTGCGGTATCAGGCGGTAACCGATCCGCGGCAAGGTCTCGAGGGCAAAGCCGCCATGGGTCTCGGCAAGGCGCCGGATACGGCCGATGCAGCGGTTGATGGCGTCGTCGCCCACCACCCGTCCGGCCCAGCACTGGGTGATGAGATCGTCGCGCGAAACCGCCTCGCCGGCGCGCCGCGCGAGTGCCACCAACACCTGCATTACCCGCGGCTCCAACAGCTCGCGCTCGCCGCCGACCACGACTTCGCGCACCGCCGGACAGATGTGGAGGGGCCCCAACGTGAAGGCCTCCTGTCGCGTCAGATCGATGTAGCTGTCGAGGGTCACGGCGGGTCTTTCGCAGCCGCCTATTCAAGGCACCATTGTGGTCGGATCAAGGCCCCGCCCCAGGGCATGGTGCCGCCGTTTCAGATCAAATGCGCCCCGACGACGCCGACCGCCACCAGCAGCACCGCGAGTCCGAGCGAAGCGGCAATCAGCGCCAGCTTGCCGAGGCGTTTGTCGGCCACAGGGGTCACTTCGATGAGCTGATAGCCGACCCGCGTCACGGTCTCGAGCCGGAAACCGCCGTGGCTTTCCGCCACTCGCCTCAGCCGCGCGATGCAGCGGTGGATGGCATCGTCGCTGACGGCGAAGCCACCCCAGCAGCGCGCCATCAGTTCGTCCCGCGACACCACCTCGCCGCGACGCGAGGCCAACGCCACCAGCACCTGCATAATACGGGGCTGCAAGGTTGTGCTCCGCTCGCCGGTCGCGACCTGGCGCGTGGCCGGGCTCACCGTGAGCGCTCCGAGGCGAAAATCCGGCTCTTTGGCCAGAATGATTTGGTCCGTCATCGCACGCATCCACAGCTCCCGCGGGGGCAACCCCGCTCAAAAGCCTTCGACTCGACGCATCCTCCCTGGACCGGCTGGTTATAATCTCGCAACTGCACAATCGTGTAAACGAAAGCGCAAATGCATTTTGCCGGGGATTTTGGCGTCAACATGGCCAAAATCGCAGCAATTTATGTTGCAATGCAAAAAGATCGGAGCCCGATCGGGCGTGATCGGCAACAGATCGGGCCGAAGTCCTTTCAGATCGGGTCCTGACAGCGCTGTCTTATGGTCCTGCGGTTCGCGTTGGACCGCCCGGCCCGAAAGCCGGTCACTGCACAAGGAGAACAACACCATGCTGAAGATTGTGGGCACCGCTCTTACCGCCGCCGCCATGATGGTCGCGGCCGCCCATGCCGGCTCTGCCGACTTGATCCGCAAGGACGTGCAAGTCGTCTATTCCGATCTCGACCTCTCCACCGAAGGGGGCGCGCGCCAACTGCTTGGCCGCGTCGAACACGCCGCTGCCATCGCCTGCGGCACCTCCCCCAATTTCTACTCCATCTACAGCGTCGCTCCGGCGCTGGCCTCGCAGGAGTTCAACACCTGCCGCGCCAATGCCGTCGACACCGCGATGAAGTCGCTCAAATTCCCCATGGTCCAGAAGATCTACGCCAGCGCCGACGCGCCCTATCTGCGCCTCGCCCGCAAGTAAGCTCTTTGCGAGCGCGCAGCCCGGGCGGAAAACCGCCGCACACTTTTCCTGGCTGCGCTCCTGAGCCCACATAAACTTACGGGCGGACTCGCGAGAGCCCGCCCGTTTTCACATTTAAACGACGGCGCGCTTAGTTGACGTGCGCCGAAACCTCGAGACCGATGACCCGCGGATCGCTGACGAAGCCGGTGTTGTCGTCGAAGTCGATGGCGCCCTGCAGGTTCGGCTTGTTGGTCAGGTTGCGCGCGTAGGCCGCCACCTGGAAGCGCTTGTCGGGGAAGACATAGCCGAGCTTCAAACCGCCTTCGTAGTTGCCGTTGGTGTGGAACTCCTTCGACTTGTAGAGGAAGAAGTTGGTGTAGCCCTGCAGCCACCAGTCGGTATAGGCGAACAATTCGCCGCCGTTCGACAGCGGATAGCTGTAGCGCGCCGTCAGCGACAGGCTGTAGTCCGGCGCCTGCGGGAACGGATTGCCGTTGAGCACGGCATTGCCGCCGACCACCGGATTGGTGACCGTGCACTGGGCGCAGATCGCCGTCGTCAGGTTGGGGTCCCGGATCTCGGTATGAGTCCAGGCTGCACCAGCGGTGAACAGAAGATTGTCGGTCGCCGCCCATTCCGCATCGGTTTCGAGGCCGTAGGCCTGGCCGGCGCGCGCATTCATCAGCTTGACGTTGTTGCCGCCGCCGCCGATGGCGGAGAACTGCATGTGGCTGACGTAATATTCGAAACCGTCGATGTTGAGACGCAGGCTCTTGTCGAACAACTCGGTCTTGAGACCGGCCTCATACGACAGGATGGTTTCGGAACGGGCCGTGGAATAGGTCGAGCCGAACGCCATGTCGCGACCCTGGATCGAAGGCGCGCGGAAGCCGGTCGCAGCCCGCGCATACGCTTTCACCGTGTCGCTGAAGGCGTAGTCGATCGACAAATCCCAACTGACGTTCGCGCCCGACAGCCGCACCGGGTCGGTGATCGGCGTGACCAAGCCGGCGCCATGGGCGGTGAGGCCCTTGGTATCGGCGGTCCAGCGCACGCCGGCCGTCACTTTCAGCTTGTCGGTGAACTGGTAGCTCGTCTGGCCGAACAGCGCGTAGGAGACGTTGGTCTGGCGCACCGTGGTGTGCGAGGTCGGGTTGTTGGTCGGATCGGTGTAGGTCGAATCCGCATAATCGGTGTCGAACCAGAAACCGCCGACCTGCCAGAACCAGGGACTGCCCGTCGCCGAGGCGAGATGGATTTCCTGGGTATACTGGTGCAGGTAATCGAGGCCGTCCTGCGATTCCGACGGGAAGAAGATCACCCCCGGGCCGGTCACCGTATTGCCGCCATCGATGTCGCCGCGCGAATAGCCGTGGGTATATTCGTAGCCGGTGATCGAAGTCAGCACGACCGGACCGAAATCATACGCGATCTCGGCGTTGGTGCCGATGCCATTGTACTTCTGCGGGTTGTTGCCGCCGGCATCGAACCACACCGTGCGGTGCTGGTAGTTCGCATTGAGATGGTTGTCGCCGGGACCGACGATGTTGGCGCGGAAGATCGCCGCGGTACCGTCAAGCGAGCGGAAATGGCCGTTCAACAGCACGCTGAGGCGGTCGACCGGCTTCCACAGCAACTGCAAACGACCGGCCTTTTCATCATAACCGCCGAGGGCGTCGTTCTGGCCGGTGTAGCCGTTATTGATGTAGTTGTCGCGATGCTGCCACAGACCGGAAACGCGTGCCGACAGCGTGTCGGTGAGCCCGCCGCCCGCCGCCGCATCAATCGACGCGGTGCCGTATTGGCCGTAGGAGCCGGTGAAGTGCGAATCGAAATCCTGGCTCGGACGCACGGACGTGAATTTGATGATGCCGGCGGTGGTGTTGCGGCCAAACAGCGTGCCTTGCGGTCCGCGCGACACTTCCACGTCACCGACGTCGAAGATCGGCGACGATTTCAGGATCACGTTCTCCATCACCACGTTGTCCATGATGATCGACACCGGCTGGGAGGCGGCGAGATCGAAATCGGTGTTGCCGAGGCCGCGGATATAGAAGCGCGGCGCCACGCGTCCGTTGGAGGATTCGGCGTAGACGTTCGGCAGATGGTTGGCGATCGCCTTGATGTCCTCGCCGGACTGGAAGATCGCGTCGACGTGCGAGGTGTCGAGCGTCGCCACCGACATCGGAACGTCCTGGATGTCTTCGGCGTGACGCTGCGCCGTCACCGTCACCGATTCAACTTGTTGTGCGAACGCCGCGCCGGCCAACACCGTCGACAGCAAAAGATAGGAAGAAATTGTTTTTAGGTGGGTCATTTTACCCATGTCACCCCGTCGCATGCCAATCGTGTCAGCCTTGTGGCAGCCAGCTTTGGCGACCTAAGGCCACGATCTGCGACCGAGATAGGGGGATGGTCATGGAAGTGTCAATTGACGGAGGCTGCGCGCCGCCACGCTTTACCGCTGCCTGTGGCGCGATCACTACGCACCTGTGCGCAAACCTGTTGATTGTCACAATTGAACTGTCACAAAACGCAGCAGGATGATGACTCAATGGGCAGGTTCTATGTCGGATGATCTTCCCGCGCCTGAAATTCGCGAGGCCGCGCTGTACCGTTTCTTACGGGAGCTGGGAATCGCGTGGACTACGATCGAGCACACACCGGTGTTCACGGTGAGCGACTCCGCCGGCATCTACGAGCGCCTCAGCGGCTGCCACACCAAGAATCTCTTTCTCAAGGACAAGAAAGGCGGGCTATGGCTGGCTGTGGTGCGAGCGCATCTGAAAGTTGATCTGCCAGCGCTTGCAAAACAGCTTGACGCACCGCGCTTCTCGTTCGGCTCGGCAGAGCTGCTCGCGACGACGCTCGGCATCACGCCCGGATCGGTGACGCCATTCGCGCTGATGAACGATACCGCCCAGCGCGTGCGGGTGGTGCTCGATGCCGCCATGCTCGAGGACGCGCCGCTCAACTTCCACCCGCTGCGCAACGACCGCACCAGCGCCCTCGCCGCGACCGACCTGGTGCGCTTCGTCGAGGCCACCGGTCATACCCCCGTGATCGTGCAAATCCCGGAAAAGGAAGGCTGATCCGGCCCCCTCCTCCCCCCTTTTCTTTCCCGCCAGCAAAGCCCATGTTGAGGGTGCAATTCAGGGTTCTTAACCATGGTTTTATTCGGTTCCGGCAACGCTTCGAGCAAGGACGGCAAAGCCGGCGCAGCGAGCCCCTTCATCAAGGAGTCGTCGCTCGCTACCTTCGCCGCGGACGTGCTGGAAGCCTCCAAAGACGTGCCGGTCATCGTCGATTTCTGGGCGCCGTGGTGCGGTCCCTGCAAGCAGCTCGGCCCGGCACTGGAAAAGGCCGTGATCGCGGCGAACGGCGCGGTCATGCTGGTCAAGATCAACGTCGATGAAAACCAGGAAATCGCCCGCCAGCTGCGCATCCAGTCGATCCCGACGGTTTATGCCTTCCGCAACGGCCAGCCGATCGACGGCTTCATGGGCGCCCTGCCCGACAGCCAAATCAACCCGTTCGACCAGGGACTGGCCGGCGGCACCGGTGCCGCCCACGATCATGCCGCCGAAATTCTCGAAATCGCCCAGCAGGCGTTCGAGGCCGGTGACATCGGCCAGGCGGCGCAGGCTTATGCCCATGTGCTGCAGGACGAGCCCGGCCATCCCAAAGCGGTGGCGGGACTGGCGCGCTGCTACCTGAAAGGCGGCGATCTCGAACGCGCCAAGCAGACGCTGTCGCTGGTGCGCCCCGAAGACGAAAAAGACGAAGCAGTGCGCGCCGTGGCGGCCGAACTGTCGTTGCGCGAAACCGCGGCGGCGGCCACCGGCAAGAATGCCGAACTGCAGGCCAAGCTCACCGCCAATCCCAACGATCATCAGGCCCGTTTCGATCTGGCGCTGGCGCTCGAAGGCGACGGCGACCGCGACGGCGCGATTGCCGAACTGCTCGACATCGTCCGCCGCGATCGCAAGTGGAACGAGGAAGCGGCGCGCAAGCAGCTGGTGACCCTGTTCGAAGCGATGGGCCCGACCGATGAGCGCACCATCGCGGCGCGGCGCAAACTGTCCTCCATCCTGTTCTCGTGATGCCATGGCATTTCTCTACAACACGCTCGAAGACCTGCCCGAAACGCTGAACGTGTTTCCGCTGTCAGGAGTTCTGCTGCTGCCGCGCGGGCAGTTGCCGCTCAATGTGTTCGAGCCGCGCTATCTCGCTCTGGTCGATACGGCGCTGGCCGGCGACCGGCTGATCGGCATGATCCAGCCGACCCAGAACGAAGAGAAGGTGCTGAAGCCGACCCTTGCCGCGGTCGGCTGCGCCGGACGCATCACCGGCTTCCGCGAAAGCGAGGACGGGCGCTATCTCCTCACGCTCACCGGCGTCGCCCGCTTCCGCGTCGCCGAGGAATTGAAGACCGACACGCCGTTCCGCCGCGTCGCCGCCGATTTTTCGTCCTTCACCGATGATCTCACGGCGCCCGACGATTCCGATTTCCCGCGCGAACGGCTGCTGACCTCACTGAAGGATTATCTGTCGCGGCGCGATCTCAAGGCCGATTGGAAAAGCGTGATGAGTGCCCCTCCGGAAACCCTCGTCAACGCGCTCGCGATGCTGTGCCCGTTCGAACCGGCGGAGAAGCAGGCGCTGCTCGAAGCGCCGGCCTGGGACGAACGCGTCGACACCCTGATCGCGCTTCTGGAAATGGCCAATGCCGGACCGCAAGGCCCGGTATCGCTGAATTGACCCCGATGGAACCCGATCCGAAACTTCTCGACGTGCTGGTCTGCCCCGTGACCAAGGCGACGCTGATCTACGACCGCGCCAAGCAGGAGCTGATCAGCAAGGCGGCGGGGCTCGCCTATCCGGTGCGCGGCGGCATTCCGATCATGCGCCCCGACGAAGCGCGCGAACTGTCCGACGAGGAGCGTGAATCGCGATGAGACCGTGGCCGACCGAACTGCGCCTGTCCCCCGACAAGCGCACCCTGACGGTGACGTTCGACAGCGGCGAGACGTTCGCACTGCCGGCGGAATACCTGCGCGTCGAATCCCCCAGCGCCGAAGTGCAAGGCCATCGCCCATCGGAAAAGCAGACGGTGGAGGGCAAGCAGACCGTCGCCATCACTGCGATCGAGCCGGTCGGCAATTACGCCGTGCGCCTGGTGTTCGACGACGGCCACGATTCCGGGCTCTACGCCTGGGACTATTTCCACGAACTCGGCCGCGAGAAGGACAGCCGCTGGCTCGCCTATCTCATTGCCCACGGACGCGATGAATAGGCGGGCGACACTTCGGCCAAAACGACGGCGGATGGCCGTCATCAAGGGCCAGGATTTCACCCGCTGGACCGACTTCTATCATTTCGTGCTGACCGTGCCGTGGAGCGTGTTCTTCCTCGGCATGGCGGTGTGGTTCTTCCTCATCAACGTGGTGTTCGCGTTCGCCTATCTCGCCGATCCGAACGGCATCGAGCACGCCCGCCCGGGCAATTTCTGGGACGCCTTCCTGTTCAGCGTCCAGACCATCGGTTCGATCAATTACAGCGTGATGGTGCCGAAGAGCATCTACGCCAACATCGTCGTGGTGGCCGAAGCGTTTTTCGGCATCCTCAACCTCGCGCTTGTCACCGGCGTGGTGTTTTCGCGCTTCTCGCGGCCCTATGCCCGGGTGCTGTTCTCCCGCGTCGCGGTCATCACCGATTTCGACGGCACCCCGACGCTGATGCTGCGGGCGGCGAACCAGCGCGGCAACCAGATCCTCGACGCCAATATCACGATCAATTTCGCCTGGCAGCAGACGACCCGCGAAGGCATGGTGATGCGCCGCTTCTGCGAACTGGAGCTGGTCAGGCCGCGCTCGCCGCTGTTCGCTTTGTCGTGGACGGTGATGCACCGCGTCGATCACGACAGTCCGCTCCACGGCGAAACGCCGGAAAGCCTGTCGGAAAAGGACTCCGAGCTGATCGTGCTGCTGTCGGGCACCGACGAGACGCTGGCCGAAACGATCTTCGCACGCCATTCCTACAAGCCGCACCAGATCCTGTGGCGCCACCGCTTCGCCGACGTCCTGTCGCGCAACGCCAAAGGCCGTCGCGTGGTCGACCTCACCCGCTTCCACGCCACCGAGCCGGACGAAACGACGTATCAATAGAGGCACACGCACCAAAGGCGCGCCGGCCACAATTGGCGGCACGCCTTACTGATGCGGAGAGCGTGGTCAGTCGTCGGTCAGGCGATAGACTTCCAGCTTGCAGACGTCGATGTTGCGGCGGACGATTTCGGTCTTGTCCTTGAAAACGACTTTGAAGTCGAATTTGCAGTAGCCGCTGCCGTCGTCGAAATTGACCACGACCGAGTCGCCGGGCATCAGCACGTCGCGACCGAGAATGTCTTCTTCCCAGTTGTTGGTGCCGATATTCGAGCCATAGAAATGGTAAACCGGCGTGCTCGTTTCGTTGATGATTTTGACGCGGCGATCAGCGTTTTCGGCGAACGCCGGAACGGCCATCATGACGGAAAGCGCGGCAACGGCCACGACCATGGCGGCGCCGCGGCCTTTGCGCAGCAGCTTCGCCAATGCGGAAAGCACCATATTTTCCCCCTATTATATGTCCCCAGTGCAGGCTGATACCAACCCGCACGATAGTAGCACGGCGACTTCGCGTGTCACGAAATTTGACAATGCCGAGCGTCCAAAGTCTTTGAGGATCACTCTCAAAAAATCTACGATGCCGCTGTGTGCCGGGACAATGGGCAACGGTCCGACCCGCTATTTGCGCCCCATCGCCTTGGCTTCCATTTCGGTGATCGGGCCGTCGGCGAAGAGATATTCCTTCAGCTCCTTGTCGAAGCGCGGCTCACCGCGGCGCAGCCATTCGAGCAGCATCGCGGCGTGCTCGATTTCCTCGTCGGCATTGTGCAGCAGGATCGCCTTCAGCGCCTGGTCGTCGCAATCGTCGGCGCGCTGGCGATACCAATCGACCGCTTCAAGCTCCTCGCGCAGCGAGGTGATGGCGTAGTGCAGATGCGCAGTCTTGCGTGACAGCTTGTCGGCCGGAATATGAATGCCGGCGCCGGCGGTTGCGACCGGCATCACCGGTGATGGCGCCGTGACCGGCATCGGCGCAGCAACCGGCGCCACGGCAACGGATTTCTTGCGGCGGAAAAATTTGAACATGGCAGCCCCCATCAATCCCAGGCCGTGAGCTTAGCGGCCCGGCCGGCGAATTCAATGCGAGGCGGCGTTTTCCGTGGCGGAAGAGGATCAGAACTCCGTCCAGTCGTCGGCCGCGGGATTGACGGCCGGGGCGGCACGCCGTCCGCCGGCGACCGCCCGAACGGGCTGTTTGGCCAGCGGTTTGGCCAGCGGCTTGGGAGCCGTCGTGCGGATCGGCGCGCGCGCATCGCTGCCGACCTGGAAGAACGACACCAGCCCCGCCAGCGACTGGGCCTCACCCGCCATTTGGCGCGAAGCCGCGGTCGACTGCTCGACCATGGCGGCGTTCTGCTGCGTGACCTGATCCATCTGGCCGACGGCGGCGTTGACCTGCTCGATACCGCTCGACTGCTGCTCGGCGGCCTGGGCCATTTCCGTCACTAGCGAATTGATCTGCACCACCTGCTCGACGATGTGCTTCAAGGCCTCGCCGGATTCGCCGACCAGCTTGACGCCGGTTTCGACATGATCGCCCGAGGTCTTGATCAGCGCCTTGATCTGCTTGGCCGCCTCCGACGAGCGTTGCGCCAAAGCGCGCACTTCCGAGGCGACCACGGCGAAGCCCTTGCCGGCATCGCCCGCGCGCGCCGCTTCGACGCCGGCGTTGAGCGCCAGAAGATTGGTCTGGAACGCGATCTCGTCAATGACGCCGATGATGTCGGTGATTTGCCGCGACGACTGCGCGATCGAATCCATCGCATGGACGGCGTTTTCGACCACCTGACCGCCCTTCTCCGCCGCCGCCTTGGCCGCCGTCACCGACGTACGCGCCTCCTTGGCGTTGCTGGCGGTCTTCTTGACCGTGGCGGTGATCTCTTCCAACGCTGCGGCGGTTTCCTCAAGCGAAGCCGCCTGCTGTTCGGTGCGGCGCGACAGATCGTCGGCGGCGCTGGTGATTTCCGAAGCGCTGGACGAAATGCTGCCGGCATCCTTGAGCGCGGACCTGAGGGTTTCCTGCAGCCGGTCGAGCGCCGCGTTGAAATTCACGCGGATCTCGTCGTACTTGCCTTGCAGGGTCATATCGATGCGGGCGGTGAGATCGCCTTGCGACAGCTTCTTCAGGCCGCCGGCGACTGCATCCACGACGACCGCCTGCTCCTGGTGGATTGCGGTCAGATCGGTCAGCCAGTTCACGACTTTGACCAGCTTGCCGTTCAGGTCGTAGACCGGCGTGTAGTTCGACAGCACCCAGATGTCGCGGCCGCCGGCCGCCTTGCGCTGGTAATTCTGCTCCAGGTACTCACCATGCCCGAGGCGCTTCCACAGCTCGCGGTATTCCGGGCTCTGGGCGTGTTCCGGGGTGACGAACATGCTGTGATTGCGGCCAATGCACTGGCTCGCCTGATAACCCAGCATGTCGAGGATGTTCTTGTTCATATAGAGGATGGTGCCGTCGGGCGCGTATTCCAGCACATGACGGGTCTTGCTCAGGCCCTCGACCTTCCAATTCAAGTCGTTCAGTTCGGTGAGCAGGCGCCAGCCCGCGACGAGGCCCATGCCGGCACCGGCCAGGACCAGCAATCCGACCACGATCATCGCCGTCGTGCCGCCGGTACCGGCAATGAAATAGAGGTACCACAGCACCGCGGTCGGAACGGCGAAGGCGCCGAATAGAGCGGAGAGGCGGAGCTTTTGCGTTGACGTCTGGACCATCGCGATGCCCTGGCTGGTTGCTGAGCGGATTCAGTGCCATGGGCAGTTTTATTTTCTGGTTAATGAGATCGTTCGCGAACGTCGCACCGATGCCAAATATGACAGTGATAACCGCATGTTGGCGGGCACTTGCGGAGCCTTTTCGGGCTTTTTTGCCGACGAGCGGGTTCCGGTGTGCGGCGCAACAATCGTTCAGCAGCGCGGGCTCGAACGTTCGGCTTGTGACGGGGAGGTCCAGCCGCTAAAACCCGCCGGCCATGGAAGCATTCACACACCTCGCGGGCGTTGCCGCCCCCCTGCCGATGATCAACGTCGACACCGACATGATCATCCCCAAGCAATTCCTCAA
>NZ_JBWZET010000110.1:0-8103 GCF_056722145.1 Rhizomicrobium sp.
ACCTTGCCGGGCGTCACATACGCCTTCTTGTACCAGCCCGTGGACTCAACACAGCGCGCGCGATTGGGCGTGCTGACAGTCGCGAAATACTGGTTAAGAAGCTTCTTCGCCGCATAATCCGCACCGAGCAGCAGCCCACCGTCCAACAGCCGTTGGCGAATCTCAGTGCCGTCCCCGGCAAGCAAGGCGCTAGGCAACGCCCACTGGTGAGAAAGTCCATCATCATCATTCCACCGGAGCAGCAGACCCCAAGCATCACCGTTATCATTGCGAGTTTTGGCCAGCACATCGAACGGAGCAGCGATGAACTTGGGCGGTTCGGCGTCGTTACCAGTGTCGAAAAACAAGCCGGCCTTAGTCATGTAAAAGCCCGTCGGCAGCTTGACCTCATTGATCTTCGCATTCGAAGGCGCTGTGACCGGCGTGGCTATGTCCAGCAACGCACGCAATTCGGCTTCCCCGAAACCCTCCGGCGGGTTATTTGCCAGGTCCCATTTTTCCGGAAATTCATCAGGCACGTTCACAATGGCGACAGACGTAGCTCCTGCTTCCAGCGCGAGGCGAGCGACATCTTTGGCGTATTTCGTCCCGTCCCTATCGTGGTCCGGCCAAATGACGAGGCGGCGCCCTTTCATTGGCGCCCAATCGGTGTTGCTGGCAGCGCTAGCGCCGTTCGGACTGGTAGTTGTGACGAAATCGGTGAACTGCTTGGCCGCGGCCTCTGCAGCCATCTCGCCTTCGCAGGCCAAGACCGGCGTGTCTGGATTCGCGACGATTTTGTCCAGATTGTACATCATCCGAGGCGCGGGAATGGCGACCCACTGCCATTCCCGTTCACCAAGCTCATTCTGGCAGTAGCTCAACGGCAGGATCACCTTCTTGCCTGTCACCAGATCAAACCGCAGCACCCAGAAGACGGGCCGCCCCTCAGGGTCGCAATAGCACCAAGAGGCGGTCGGCCAGCCTAGCGTAGGATGGGTTAGCGGACGTTCGGGCGCATACGCCGGAATAGGGGTGATCGGCGACCAATTCGGCTTTGAAGACGGCGTGGACGCGGGTTGAATGGCGCAAGCGATTTCAGCCGCGGTCAGAGGCGCAAAGGCGCCAGTGTGAAGATCACTCATGGCCGACCCCCAGCATGCTGGCCAGCTCGCGGCAGGCTTCGCCCTGCGACAGGTTAAACAGCGCAGCGACCAGGGCCACCGGGTCGCTTCCGCCGATGCCCTCCGCGAAGTCGCGCCACACACCCGTTTTCAGATTGATCTTGAGCGAGCGGCCCGGCTCGCCCCTTAGGGAGCCGACACACCATTCGTGACCTTCACGGCGCCCGTTCGGCAACCACCGCATCACCAGCGCCCGCAGGGCGCACAGCGCCGCTGCGTTGACTGCGGAAAAATCCGGACGGCGTTTCTTTGCCGTCTGGCACTTACGGCCCTTGGCGGGCCGTTTCTTCAATGATCCCGCGTTACGCGGATCAACATCAGACATCGTACTTCTTTCTTCGACTGACACGCGCGAGTCACTGTCACCACTTGACAGTATGACAAGGCATTGAAATTACTGATACTTTCAAGCTGCACGCGGCCAGATGACTGCACTGACAGTGCTGTTCGTCAGCCGCACAGCGCTCAAAGGGGCCTTAGCCCTGGGCCACGGAACTCCTCGACGCAATCCATGCATCGACGTCTGCCGCGAGCCAGCCAACGGCGCGCGCGCCGAGCCTAGCCGGAGCCGGAAATTTTCCGAGCCGGATAGAATTATAGACCCATGACCGCCCCATCCCGACGCGCGCGAGCACTTCGGGAAGACGTTCAATCCTGGTGTTACTGGTACACTGTGAGGCCATGCGGCCCTCCTTTGTGGTTTGAAGACGTCCACAAAGGTCCCGTCACGACCACGACATGAGTTAGCGAGATATGTTCATGTCACAGTTTGAGGATGCGGTGTATCTGCCGAGTCGAAAGGCCCCACTTCTTCGCAAGAGCAACAACACTGCCGTAATGACTCGATGCTCGATATTCCGCACGAATTGCAGCATCACGCTTCTCGTCTTTTCGGGACTGGCCGCTTGCAGTGCCGGCGGCGAGAGCCCGCCTCTCCCGCTTAAGCGCACTGAGAGTAACCTTGATTTCGAACCAGCGCTCTTCCAACATGGCAATTTGAGCTTCTAACTCGGCAAGCGTTCGTTTTTCGCGCATTCACTTCTACCGTGGCGGGGGGCTCCCCGATCCTCTGTCTTTTATCTGCCAACCGCCTCACGCGCGGGACGCACAGGCAGAAACATGGTGCCCATGCGCGACGACCTCCCCGGCACCGGTCGTCTTATGAAAGACAGAGTGTCGTGACCACGACGCCGCCGGGCCGAATCGTTGGGGCTAGCACACGTTCGGCATAGGCCAAGAGGCGTTCGCCATCCATCGGCCCTTCCGGCATGAAGGTGTTGCGGGGGTGTCGGAGCCACCGTCGCACATCAGGGGTAACAGTGGGGGTAACCACGCGCGGTCATATCTCAGAAATGCCTCATTTATTGAGCGAAATAGGTCATATTCAATAGTGCTTGGCCCACCAGGCTTCGCTGCGCAGCAACGAAGGCCGCCTCGCCGAAGCCCTCTTGGCAGGCCCTCTCCTCCCCCAAAATTCAATTCGCCATCATACAACGTCGTCATCCAAGGTGGCCGCGTGCACTGGCGGGTGAAATGAGCGATGCCGGTTGGGCGCGGCGCGCGAAGGATGACATTCAGGCTCCCCATCCACTCTTCGCCGCAATTCCCGGGCACGATGCCGTTCCGGCTTCGGGGGTGTCGCCATGAAAGGATTTGCGGCGCTGGCGTTCTTCGTCGTGCTGGCGGGATCTGTCCTTCCCGCTTCGCCGCTCACCGACAAGTTCGTCGCGGCGGCGGTGGCGCTGCAGAATCCGCGCGTCGTCTACGATCCCGCCTACCGACGCATCCCCTATCCCAATGGCGACGTCCCGGCGACGACCGGTGTGTGTTCCGACGTGGTGGTGCGGGCGTATCGCGCCATCGGCATCGATCTGCAGAAGCTGGTGCACGAGGACATGGCGGCGCATTTTTCGCTTTATCCGCGCACCTGGCGGCGCACCTCGCCCGACAGCAACATCGATCACCGCCGCGTGCTCAATCTGGCGACCTTCTTCCGCCGTCACGGCAAGACGCTGGCGATCACGCCAAACGCCCGTGACTATCAGCCGGGCGATATCGTCACCTGGAACCTCAATCCGAAGGGCTCGCTGCCGCATATCGGCATCGTCACCAACCGCCGCACGGCCGATGGCGTCCGGCCCCTGCTGATGCACAACATCGGCGGCGGCCAGGTGCTCGAGGATGTGCTGTTCGCCTGGCCGATCACCGGCCATTTCCGCTATGCTGTCGACTGGAGGCCGCCTTGCTGCAACGGAAGAAACCGCTGACCCGCAAAAAGGCGCTGCGCGCAAAGGCGCCGCTGCACGCGAAAAGGGCATTGCGCGCAACCGCCGACGACGCCGCGCGGAAACTGTGGCCACTGCTTGCCGAGCGCGCCGGTCCGCCCTTCACGCAAGCCGTGCGGCTGGGCCCGTGGTGCGCGGATTTCGCCTGTCTGGCGGCAAAACTCGTCATCCTGATCGACAACGACGACGATCCTGCCCGTCGCGACTGGTTCGTGGCGCAAGGCTGGCGCGTGCTGTCGCCGGCGCCCGATGCCGATCCCGAGCGCGTCCTCGACGACGTTGCGGCCGCGTTCACGCTGCGTATCGTCAAGCCCTGAACAGACGCAAGACATCGCTGAATCCGGCGAGTAATCTTGCGCCGGCTTCAGAGTCGCGTTTGGGCGAAAGGCGAGCATTTTGGGTGCATTCATCGACGCCCGCACCGTTCCATCGGGCACCGTCGTGCAAGCGGATGTGGCGATCATCGGCGGCGGCCCCGCCGGCATCGCGATCGCGCTGGCGCTGGCGGGCACCCGGCGCAAAATCGTGCTGCTCGAAAGCGGCGGCACCGATTTCGACGCCAAGACGCAAGCGCTCTACGAAGGCAGCAAGACCGGCGCGCCGTACCTGACGCTGGAATCCTCGCGGCTGCGCTATCTCGGCGGCAGTTCCAATCATTGGGGCGGCTGGTGCCGGCCGCTCGACGCCATCGATTTCGAAGCTCGCGACTGGATGGATTATTCCGGCTGGCCGATCGCCAAGGCCGATGTCGACCGCTATTTCGTCCGGGCGCACGAGTTGTGCGAAGCGGGCACGCTCTATTACGACGCCGCCGCGAAAATCATGGGCCACCTCGGCCAACCGCTGAAGCTCGGCGACGGCGGCCTGACGACGCGCTGGTTCCAGTTTTCGCGGATGCGCGGCTCGATCATGCCGACCCATTTCGGCGAACGCTATCAGGGCGACCTCAAGAAGGCGCGCGGGCTGACGGTCTATCTCGAAGCCAATGTCACCCGGCTGGGGCTCAACGGCGCCGGCACGGCGGTGCGCGAACTCGACATCAAGACGCTCAGCGGCAAGAGCTTCACGGTCAAATCGAAAGCGGTGGTGGTGGCGACCGGCGCGATCGAAACGGCGCGGCTCCTGCTCGCCTCCAACGACGTCGCCCCGGCCGGGGTTGGCAATGCGCATGATCTCGTCGGCCGCTTTTTCGCCGATCACCCGACGCCGCGCGACAACGCCACCCTGGTGCTGTTCGACGGCAAGATCGCGCCGTTCTATCTCGGCAACCAGATCACCCACGGCGCCATACTGCGCGCCGGATTGTTCCCAAGCGAAGACTACCGCAAGAGCCACGGCGTGATGGCGTCGTCGATCACGGTGGAAAACCCGATCGCGCTCGACGATCTCGGCAAGGCGGCGGTCGTGGCGACGGCCGATGCGCTTGGGGTGGACGCGTCCGATGCCGTCGCCCACTCGCTCGGCTGCGGCATGGAGCTGACACCCGATCCCGGCCGCCGTTTGACGCTCGACACGCCCCGCGATGCGCTCGGCATGCCGAAGCTGAAGCTGCACATGAAGATCGCCGATCAGGATTTCGCCAAGTATCGCCTGACGCTGAAAGAACTCGGGCGGCAGCTTTTGGCGGGGCGCATCGGCATGCTGAAGCTGAATCTCTCCACCCGCGAAGAGTGGTACGCCAGTCTCGATTGGGGCAATCACCACATGGGCACGGCGCGGATGAGCGCCGATCCGAAACAGGGCGTGGTCGATGCCAACCTGAAAGTCCATGGCGTCGCCAATCTGTTTGTTGCCGGCAGCGCCGTGTTCCCGACCTATGGCGCCGCCAATCCGACCATCAATCTTCTCGCCCTCGCGCTCAGGCTGGCCGATCATCTGGAGGATTGGCTGTGATGCGCACACCGACGCGGCGACAGGCGATGATCGGCGGCGCGGCCGTGACCGGCGCGGTGATCGGCGGCGTCGGGGCGCGGCTGTTGTTCCGCAAACGCTTCTCGCCGACGCCCTACGACGATCTTATCGCGCTGGTCGACGACCGCGACGGCGCCGCGCAGATCGGTGAGACCGTGCTGGCGAAGAGCGAGGATTTCGAGCCGCTCGCGCTGGCGGCAAGCCTGCGCACCCGCATCGCCAAGCGCCGCCTCGCCACCGTAATCGCCGAAGATGCCGCCAACGGACGGCTGGTGGAAGGCGGCGGCTGGGTCCTGCCCGAAACCCTCGCCCTCATCTGCGCCCTGGCCGCGAAAGCGGCAGGGTAACGCCGCCCTGTGTCATCGCCCGCGACTGCGGGCGACGCAGGTGGTGTTGCTCAATCATTTGCAGAAGATTCTGACTTTTCCTGAAACGTCGGCGCGGGCGAAACCTGGATGGCCCGCAGCTGCGGGCCATGACATCATAAAAAACTGCACTTCAATTCGGCGCGTTCGTTTGTCGGGTTTCGGCTGCTGCCTGGTGCATGTCGCAATCGAAAAACCGCTGACGTGCCTGGTCAAAGCCGCTTGGCCGCGATCAACCCCCTCAGCGAATTGCCTAAGTAGAATTCCGAAAGGTCTTCCGGCTTGAGCACGGCTTCCACGGCGCGCCCTTCGGCCAGAAGCTCGCGCCGCAGGACGCCATCGAGACAGCCCGACGCCAGCGGCGGCGTCAGCAGCGTGCCATCGCGCGGCACGAACACATTGGTGCGGGCGCCCTCCACCACTTCGCCGCGCTGGTTGAGAAACACCAGTTCGTCAATGCCGGGCGGCGGCGCGATGTCGTAGGGCGCGCGCCAGTTGGTCTTGTGACGGGCGAGCGCGTCGGTCGATTGTACACGCGCATCGGCGATGGCGACCGTCCAGGACTCGCTGGTCGGTGCGAGCCGCGCCGTGGTGCAGGCGATTTCGCCGCTTTCATCGAGCGTCAGGCGCAGGCGATGGCAAACCGCATCCTGTTCCGGCAACGCCAGCGCATAGGTCGCTTCGTCGAGCACATCGCGGGCGCGGGCGCGGTCGAAAGCGAGCCCGAATACCACGGCCGATGCCGCCATGCGGGCGAGATGTAGCTCAAGCCGCACGAAACCGTCCGCTTTGCTCCAGCGCAGGGTCTCGATCAGTTCGAGCGGGCGGCGGGCGGCTGCGAAATAGCGCGCCTTCAGCAGCGCCTCGGCATATTCGTCGGCGCACTCCGAATCCTGGACGATGCCGCCGCCGATGCCGAGTTCGCCGCATCCGCCTGCAATCGTCAGGGTACGGATCGCCACGCTGAAGCGCGCTGAACCGTCGGGCGCGAACCAGCCGATGGCGCCGCAATAGACCCCGCGCCGGCTGGCCTCCAGGGCGGCAATCGTCTCCATGGCGCGGATTTTCGGCGCCCCGGTGATCGAGCCGCAGGGAAACAGCGCCCGCATGATCTCGGGCACGCGCACGCCGGGCTTCAGTTTCGCCGACACCGTCGACACCATCTGGTGCAGCGTCGGATAGGTCTCCACCGCAAACAGGTCGCGCACCGCAACGCTGCCGATTGCGGCGATGCGGCCAAGGTCGTTGCGCAGCAGATCGACGATCATCAAATTCTCGGCGCGGTTCTTGGAGCTTTCGGCCAGCGCCGTGCGGGCGAGCGCGTCGGCCTCGGGATCGGCGGCGCGGGCGGCGGTGCCCTTCATCGGCTTGGCAGTGACGGCCCCGTCCGCAATCGCGAAAAACAGTTCGGGCGACAGCGACAAAATCTGCCGCTCCCCGGTATCGAGATAGGCGCCATAGCGCGCGCCCGAAGCCGCCCGCAATGCCGCATACAGCGCCAAGGGATCACCGGCAAAGGCAAACCCGGCCCGGAAGGTCAGATTGGCCTGATAGAAGTCCCCCGCCGCGATCAGCGCCCGCACCTCGGCAAAGCGGCGGCCATAGGCGGCCTCGTCCCACTCCGGCGCCAGCGGCCCGGCATAGGCCCTGCCTGCGAGCCAGCCCGGGATCGCGTCGGCCTCACAGGCGACGGGCGCTTTGTCGAACACCTGCAACCAGACCAGCGGCATCGCCGGCGTCGCCAGATGGGCCAGCCGCGGCTCGAAGGCATAGCCGGCCTCATAGGCGAAATACCCCGCAACATAATTTCCCTGGGCCAGGGCCGCGTCGGCCGCCGCCAGCACCGCCGGCACCTCGCCCAGCCGCGTCGCCGTCAGGGTTGAGAGCGGCCGGCCGAACACGGTTAAGCAGCCATCGGTCACATCATCGAGAAAAAAACTCGGGCGCGAGCCCATTTGCAACACTCCGTTGAGGAAGCCGCAATCGCCATCTTGAATGACGAGGCATTCACCCCACATTGTAGGTCAGCGGTGCCGCCTGCCGGGCCGCTGTCGAAAAGCCGCTTAAGGAGGGCTTTGTCATGAATCGCGCGGTCTATTTCAACAGCCCATTCTTGCTCGGTTTTGAGCGGCTGGAACAGCTCCTGGAACGTACCGCGAAAAGCGGTGGTGACGGGTATCCTCCCTATAACATTGAACAATCGGGCGACGACAAGCTCCGCATCACGCTCGCGGTGGCCGGCTTCACCCGCGAAGAACTGAACGTTACTGTTGAGGACCGCCAACTCGTCATCCGCGGCAAGCAGTCCGACGGCGGCGATCGCAATTTCTTGCACCGCGGCATTGCAGCCAGACAGTTTCAACGCGCGTTTGTACTGGC
>NZ_JBWZET010000111.1:0-3063 GCF_056722145.1 Rhizomicrobium sp.
CAACGCCAAGGAATGGTTCGTGAAGAAAAGGCCGGCCTGATCAGGAGGTCGTCAGGCCCTGGCCGAAGACGTAGATGCTGGTGAACAGGAACAGCCACACGACATCGACGAAGTGCCAGTACCACGCCGCCGCCTCGAAGCCGAAATGGCGCGTCGGGGTGAAGTGGCCGAGGATGGCGCGCGCCAGGCACACGGTCAGGAATACCGTGCCGACGATGACATGGAAGCCGTGGAAGCCGGTCGCCATGAAAAAGGTCGAGCCGTAGATCGCGCCGAGATTGCCCTGTCCCGCGGTGAGCGTGGCGTGCGCCGGATCGGTGAAGGCGGCGAGCGCGGCGCCGTTGAAGCCGAAGGTGAACGGCGCGTGGGCGTATTCATACGCCTGGATGCAGGTGAAGCTGACGCCGAGGATCACGGTCAGTGCCAGACCCTGGATCGCGCCTTTGCGGTCGCCGTGCTGGATGGCGTGATGGGCCCAGGTCACGGTTGTGCCGGAGGTCAGGAGGATCACCGTGTTGATCAGCGGGAAGTGCCAGGGATCGAGGGTGACGATGCCGCTCGGCGGCCATTGGCTGAGCGCGGCGTCGTGCGGGAACAGGCTGAAATTGAAATAGGCCCAGAACCACGCCACGAAGAACATCACCTCCGAGGCGATGAACAGCAGCATGCCATAGCGCAGACCGAGCTTGACCACCGGCGTGTGCTGGCCTTCCACCACGCTCTCGGTGACGACGTCCTTCCACCAGCCCGCCATGGTGTAGAGCACCAGCGCCAGCCCGATCGCGAAGATCCACGGCACGCCGGCCATGACGCCGAAATCGGCATAGCTCTTGTTGAGCCAGAACACCGCGCCGATCATCATGATGAAGGCGCCGAGCGAACCGACCACCGGCCACGGGCTCGGATCGACCAGATGGTAATCGTGCTTGACGTTGCCGTGCGCCATTCGGGAAGCGTTCCTACGGGTGGATGCGTATCATCGTCATCACATAGAACAGCACGACCAGCGCGGCGAGGACAACTGCTATCGCCACGCTGCGCCGCTTCTTCTCGCGAGCGGTTTTCTTCGGGTCAAGATCGAGCCAATCATACGAAGGCATGAACGGCGCGCTCCACGATCAGGGCGGCGAACAGCGCAAAGAGATAGAGAATGGTGACGGCAAACAGCCGTCGCGCCGCCGGCTCTTTGGTTTCGTCGCGTTCGCGCGCCACGCCGACCGCGCGCCACAGCAGCAGCGCCCCGAGACCCGCCGCAACGGCAGCATACAGCGGCCCCGCCATGCCCAGCGCCGCGGGCGCGAACCCCAGCGGCACCAGCAGCAGCGCATACGCCAGGATATGACGGCGAGTGGCGCGCTTGCCGGCGACGACCGGCAGCATCGGCACCCCGGCGCGGGCGTAATCGCTGTTGGCAAACAGCGCCAGCGACCAGAAATGCGGCGGCGTCCAGAAAAAGATGATGGCGACCAGCAGCAGCGGCTGCCACGCCAGCGTGCCGGTCACCGCGGCCCAGCCGATGGCGGGCGGCATCGCGCCGGACAAGCCGCCGATGACGATGTTCTGCGGCGTTATGCGTTTCAGGCCGAGCGTATAGACGCCGACGTACCAGAAGATCGTGAACGCCAGCAGCGCCGCGGCGAGTGCGTTGACGAACAGCAGCATCAGCGTCACCGCGGCGACCGACAGGCTCCAGCCATAGGCGAGCGCTTCGCCGCGGGCAATCGTGCCGCGCGGAATCGGGCGATTGACGGTGCGCGCCATCAGCCGGTCGATGTCGGCTTCATAGGCCATGTTGAGGGCGCCCGACGCCCCGGCGCCGACCGCGATGCAGAGCAGCGCCGAAAACGCCATCAGCGGATGGATCGGCCCCGGCGCCACGACCAGACCGGCAAAGCCGGTGAAGATGACGAGGCTCATCACCCGCGGCTTCAGCAGCGCGAAGAAATCTTCCACCGTCGCGACGGGGCGGGACAGTTCGGTAACGGTCATGGCTGCCCCTTTCCTCCCCCGCGGTGCTCAAACTGAAGAGCCGCACGACCTTCGGATAGCGGGGGAGGTGCCGAGCGTTTGCGAGGCGGAGGGGGGACCGCCACGACATCGGCATTTTGGAACAGGCAGAACGCCCCCCTCCGGCCCGTCGCGGCGCGACGAGCCACCTCCCCCGCTGTCCCAACAAGGTGCGGGGGCGGAGAATTGGACTCCGCGGGGGAGGAAAGAGAGGGGAGCAAGTTCAAACGACCTTTCGTTGCTTATGCCGTGCGCGCCTTCTTCAGCGCTTTGGCGGTGACACGGCGCTTGGCGCGGCGCTGGGATTTGTGGCGGGCGGCTTCGTCCAGCTCTTTCAGCAGCGCTTCGGCGGCGCGCTTCTTGGCGACCGCGGCGGAGGGCTTTTTCTTGTTCGGCTTGCTGCCGAGCACGATCGCCTCGACCAGCGGCTCGGGATGGGCGACGCGATAGACCTGATCGGCGAGCTTGGCTTCGGCGCGCTCGTTCTCGACCGCGACGCCGTCGAGCGCCTGCTTCGACAGATGACGGACGGCGCGGGAGGAACGGGCCTTGAACGCCGCCTTGCCGGATCGCGCACCGACCTTGCCGGGGCCGCGCGGAGCTTTGCTGCGGGATTTGGTCTCTTTCTTCTCTTTCTTCTCTGAGATCTTCATGGCTCTCACGTTATTTTGGGTAGCTCGTTGAACGTATGGAACGGCGGCGGCGACGATAGCGTCCATTCCAGAGTCGTCGCCCCGACGCCCCAGGGATTGTCACCTGCTTTGCGCTTCTTGGCAAAGGCTTCCACGAGCACGATTAGGAAAACGACAACGCCGAGCCCGGCCAGGAACGCGCCCATCGAGGACACGAAATTCCATCCCGCATAGGCTTCGTTGTAGTCGACGTCCCGGCGCGGCATGCCGGCGAGCCCCAGGAAATGCATGGGGAAGAAAGCAAAATTAACGCCGACAAAGGTTATCCAGAAATGAATCTTGGCCAATGTCTCATTGTACAGGTAGCCGAAGAACTTGGGGAACCAGAAATACCAGCCGGCAAAGATCGCGAACACCGCCCCGA
>NZ_JBWZET010000112.1:0-3163 GCF_056722145.1 Rhizomicrobium sp.
CCTGTTCACCAGCATCTACGTCTTCGGCCAGGGCCTGGTGACCTCCTGATCAGGCCGGCTTTTTCTTCACAAACCATTCCTTGGCGTTGCCGGTGAAGATGAAGACAAACGCAATGCCCTGCAGCACGGTATTCACGGCGGTCACACCGATCTTGAACGGGGTCATCTGCGCCATCGCCGCCGGATTGAGCGGGAGCAAGGCGAGCATGCCGAGACCGAGCACATACAACACCAGTTGCACCCAGCGGGCCCAGTTCTGGCGGCCGAACGCCACCGCGGCGATCAGTCCAATCGGAATGGCAAACGCCACCGCGTCGATGATCAGGACGATCGTCGCACCGTTGGGTGAGGGGATGCGTGCCACCGCCTCGTCGAAGCCGAACACCGCAGACACGAGGCCGATTGCCAAAGCCATCACGTTGAGGCCGAGATAATTGGTGACATTCGACGGCATGAAAACCCCCTTGGATTGATCGCCGTAACCATACACCGGTCCGGCGGCGGTCTTGCAACAGCTAGATGAGATGCGGAGCCATGCTTCGGCATGGTTTCCCCCCTGATCTCGCGGCGCTAAGCTTAGCGCGATCTACTTGGGATGAAGATGCGCGTTTCGTTCCACCCGCTGCCGGCCTTCACCATCGCCACCCTCGTGATGCTGGCGGTGCTGGTCGGGCTGGGGACGTGGCAATTGCAGCGGCTGCAGTGGAAGCTGGGCCTGATCGCTGAGGTGAACCGCAATATCACGCTGCCGCCGCTCAGCCTCGATACCGCGCTGAAACTCGGCAGGGACGCCGAATACCGCCGCGTGGCGCTGACCGGCCGCTTCGATCATGCCAAAGAGGCGTTCGTCTACGGCATCGTTGATGGCGCGCCGGTCTATCATGTGGTGGTGCCGCTGACGCTCGCCGACGGCCGCACGCTGCTGGTGGATCGCGGCATCGTGCCGGAAAACCGGCGCGCCCCCGATAGCCGCCGCGCCGGGCAGATGGACGGCATCGCCCATGTAATCGGCCTGTGGCGGACGCCGTCGCTGCCGGGATTCTTCACGCCCAAGCCCGACGTCGCGCACCGCATCTGGTTTTCGCGCGCCGTGGATGACATCGCGCGCCGCGACCATATTCGCCTTGCCGCGCCGGTGCTGGTTGAGGTCGATGCCACGCCCAACCGTGGCCGCTGGCCCGAAGGCGGCCATTGGGTCGTCAGCTTCCGCAACGACCATCTGCAATACGCGGTGACATGGTTCGGCCTCGCGTTGGGCCTGATCGGGATTTACTTGGCATTTCATGTGCAGAAGGGAAGACTCACCTTTCTGCCCCCGCGCGCGCACTGATTTCGCCGCGCGCACGTAGAGCGTGGGGGAAGTGCCCAGCGCCAGCGGGCAAAGGGGGCTCGCGCTGGCACAAGTAAGCCCCCTTCCCACGCTGCGCGTGGACTTCCCCCACGGTCGACCTGCGCGCGTCAAGACCCGGTCGCCCGCGGGGGCAGAAAGTCTCTCGTGAATTGACGCCCCCATGCTGGCCGACTATTTCCGTTGCCGAAATGGAGGATGTGTCGTGCGGATTTGTGTTTATGCCGGTTCCAGTGTCGGGGCGCGTCCCGAATATCGTGCGGCGGCGGCGGAGTTGGGCGCGCTGTTGGCGGCCGAGGGCATCGGGCTCGTTTACGGCGGCGGCAACATCGGCTTGATGGGCGTGGCGGCGGATGCGGCGCTGGCCAAAGGTGGCGAGGTGATCGGCGTCATCACCGAACAGTTGCACGGTCATAATCTCTCGCACACCGGTCTGACGCGGCTCGAAATCGTCCCCACCATGCACGACCGCAAGGCGCTGATGGCGAATTTGTCGGACGCGTTCGTGGCGCTGCCCGGCGGCATCGGCACCTTCGAGGAATTGTTCGAGGCCTGGACCTGGGCCCAGCTCGGCATCCATCCCAAACCGGTGGCCCTCCTCAATGCCGGCGGGTTCTACGACAAGCTGGCGGAATTTCTCGATCAGGTGGTGGCCGAGCGCTTCCTGAAGCAGCTTCATCGCGACACGCTGGTAGTGGAACGTGATCCGCGCGCGCTGCTCGCCGCGCTGCGCAACAACCCGGTGCCCTACGCGCCGAAGTGGCTGGACAAGGTCGCCGAGGAAGCCGCCGTGGAAGCGTCTGTTTCTGCCCCCGCGGGCGCAAAAATCTCCTGACCGCAGGCGGACCGTGGGGGAAGTCCACGCGCAGCGTGGGAAGGGGGCTCGCTTGGCCGGCGCGTTCGTCTACGTTCTGGGCACCGAGGTCCGCGGGCGGCGGCGCAGCTATGTCGGCTGGACGGTCGATCTCGACCAGCGCCTCGCCCGCCACAATGCCGGCACGGGGGCAAAATCCACCCGCGGTGGGGTCTGGTTCCTGCTCTACGCCGAACGCTATCCGACGCGCAGCGAAGCGATGAGCCGCGAATGGCACCTGAAAAGGGACCGCGGGTTTCGCAAGATGCTGCTGAGCTGATTACTGCCCCCGCGCGCGGAAAGATTTCAACGTCTGGCACGTAGAGTGTGGGGGAAGTCCGGCGCAGCCGGAAAGGGGGCTCGCACTGTCGAGGCACACAAAGCCCCCTTCGGCGCTGGTGCGCCACTTCCCCCACGGTCTTGCGTGCCCGTGACGAACACCTCGCCGCCCGCGGGGGCAGAAAAGGCGCGGGAATGACAGGCCGCCCAAAACGTGCTTTTAGTGCGCCCCGCTGAACAAGATTATTGCCGGTCCCATGCGCTATCTCTCGACTCGCGGGCAGTCCCCGCTGATTTCCTTTGCCGATATGCTGCTCAAGGGGCTCGCCCCTGATGGCGGCCTGTATCTGCCGGAGGCTTGGCCGCAAATCACGCCCGCCGAGATCGCCGGCTTCAAGGGCCGGCCTTACGCGGAGGTGGCCGAGGCCGTCATGGGCCGGCTGATCGGCGACAGTTTCTCGGCTGAAGACCTCAAGGCCGACATCGCCGCCGCTTACGACACCTTCACCGATCCGGCGATTGCGCCGCTGAAGGAGATCGCGCCCGACCTTTATCTGATGGAGCTGTTCCACGGCCCGACGTTGGCCTTCAAGGACGTCGCCTTGCAGATCCTTGGCCGGCTGTTCGCCCGTGCCCTCAAGCGCCAGGGCGGCAAGGCGACGGTCCTGGCGGCGACCTCGGGC
>NZ_JBWZET010000113.1:0-37234 GCF_056722145.1 Rhizomicrobium sp.
CTCTATATCGGCGAGAAGGTCGGCACCGGCGGCATCGCGGTCGACATCGCGCTCGATCCCTTGGAAGGCACCGCGCTGACGGCGAAGGCGCTGCCGAATGCGCTGGCGGTGCTGGCCATCGCCGAGCCGGGCACGCTGCTCAACGCACCAGACGTCTACATGGACAAGATCGCGGTCGGGCCGGGCTATGCCGAAGGCGTGATCGATCTCGATGCGCCGATCGAAGACAACATTCTCGCGGTGGCGCGGGCCAAGGGCGTACATCCGCGCGAAATCACGGCGCTGGTGCTCGACCGGCCGCGGCACGACACCCACATCGCGGCCATCCGCAGCGTCGGCGCGGCGGTGCGCCTGATCACCGACGGCGACGTCGCCGGCATCATCGCCACCACTTCGCCGACGGAAACCGACATCGACATCTATATCGGCCGCGGTGGTGCCCCCGAAGGCGTGCTGGCGGCATCGGCGCTGCGCTGTCTCGGCGGGCAGATGCAGGGACGCCTCGTGTTCCGCGACGATGCCGAGCGCGCCCGGGCGGATAAGTGGGGCATCACCGATCTCGAGCGCAAATACAAGCTGAAGGACCTCGCCAGCGGCGACGTGATCTTCGCGGCCACCGGCGTCACCCACGGTGCCATGCTGCAAGGCGTTCACCGCACGCCGGACTACATCGTTACCCACAGCGTGGTGATGCGCTCCACCTCAGGAACGGTGCGCTGGATCACCGCGAAGCACCCGCGGAGAAGGATTGGGCGATAGCTCATTTTCTGCCCCCGCGGGGGCAGAACGAGGTTCACCGCAGATGCCGTGCCGCGTCGTGGTTGGCGATCGTCTTGTCGGCGCCGGCGATGCTTTCCATGCGACGTATTCGTAAATCGCGCGCCATCATAGCGCGAACAGGCGGATATTCCTCTGTTTCCGAAGCCCCGAATCGGCGCTGATGGCGGCATGGAAATCGCCAACTCCTTCTCCGGCCGCCGGTGGGAACTCGCCCAGTGCGACGAGGACCTGGCGCGCGCCATCCAGCGCGACCACCAGATTCCGGGCGTGATTGCCCGGCTGCTGGCGGCGCGCGGCGTGACGCGGGAGGGGGCGCTCGATTATCTCAATCCGACGCTGAAGCGGCTGCTGCCCGAGCCGCGCACGCTGGCGCACATGGACGAGGCGGTCGCGCGCGTGGTGGCGGCGATCAAAGCCGGTGAGAAGATCGCGGTGTTCGGCGATTACGATGTCGACGGCTCGTGCTCGGCGGCGCTGATGCATGGCTTCCTCAGCGCCGTGGAAGCACCGCCGCGCGTTTATATTCCGGACCGCCTGAGCGAAGGCTATGGCCCCAATACGGCGGCGCTGCTGGCGTTGCACAGAGAGGGCATCACGCTGGTCGTGACCGTCGATTGCGGCGCCGGCGCGGGTGTGGCGTTGAAGGCGGCGCGTGAGGCGGGGCTTGATGTCATCGTGCTCGATCATCACGCCAGCGAACACGGTGTGCCGGCGGTGGCGCAGGTGAACCCGAATGCCGGCGGCGATGCCTCGGGCCTCGGTCATCTTTGCGCCGCGGCGATCACGTTCCTGTTCCTGGTGGCGCTCAACCGCGCTTTGCGCGAGGCCGATTGGTATGCGACGCGGCCGGAACCGAATTTGATGGAAAGCGTCGATCTCGTCGGCCTCGCGACGGTGTGCGACGTGGTTCCGCTTGTCGGCGTCAATCGCGCCTTCGTCCGCGCTGGGCTGGCCCGGATGAGCCGTCTGGAGCGGCCCGGCATGGTGGCGCTGGCTCGCGTCGCCGATGTCCGCCCGCCGTTCACGCCCTATCATCTCGGGTTCGTGTTCGGGCCGCGCATCAATGCCGGCGGACGGGTGGGGCGCTGCGGCCTCGGCGTCGATCTGCTCACCTGCCGCGATGCGGCGCTGGCGGATGAGCACGCGCTGGCGCTCGACACCCACAACCGCGAACGGCAGGCGATCGAGAAACTGATCCTCGACGACGCGATGGGGCTGGCGGCGGCGCAAGAGGCGAGCCCGTTCGTGCTGGTGGCCGGGGAGGGCTGGCATCCGGGCGTGGTCGGCATCGTCGCCGGCCGGCTCAAGGAGCGGTTCGGCAAGCCGGCGTTCGTTGCCGGCTTCGAAGGCGGGCTGGGGCGCGGCTCGGCGCGCTCGGTGGCGGGCGCCAATGTCGGGGCCATGATCCGCGCCGCGCATGAGGCCGGCGTGATCGAGGCCGGCGGCGGCCACGCCATGGCGGCGGGCTTCGGCCTGACCCCGGCGCAAGTGGAGCCATTCCGCACTTTCCTCGCCGCGGCGTTCCTCAAAGGCGGGCCGCTCGCCGCCGCGCCGCTGGCCATCGATGCCACCGTCTCGCCGAGCGGCGCGACGATCGAGCTGGCGCGCGATCTCGAACACGCCGGGCCCTATGGCGCCGGCAATGCCGAGCCGCTGCTGGTCGTGCCCGACGCGCGGGTGGCGTTCGTCGACACTGTCGGCAAGGGCCATGTCCGTCTGCGGCTGGTCGGCGGCGACGGCGCTCGCCTTGATGCCATCGCCTTCCGCGTCGCCGAGACGCCGCTGGGCGAGGCGCTGCTCAAGGCGCGCGGTGGCAAAATCCACGTCGCCGGACGGCTGCGGGCCGAAGAATGGAACGGGCAGGCGCGGGTGCAACTCCACCTCGACGACGCAGCAGGGGGAAGCGTTTAGGACTGCGCCGGGCCCTTGCCGAGGATCGGCAGCGCCATGATGACTCCGAACACCACGTTCAGGGACGCAAAGCCGAGGATGACCGTCGCAACCGGTTGCGGCAGGGCGAACACCGCTGCAATCCACGCCAGATCGGCAATCCCGAGCCAGACAACCCAGCGGCCGATCGCCCAATACATCAGCATGAAATGCACGGCGACGACGGCCAGCACCACGAGCTGTCCATTATAATCGGACAAGGTCTGAAACCACGGTGCCTTCATGAGATAGGCAAACGCTGCGACCTGCAGCGCGATGACGGCGACGATGTTCAGGAATTGATACAGGCGCGGTCGGCCGTGCCTCCGCACCGAGCGCCGCCAGCAAACGACATATCCCAGCGTGCCGACGAGACCGGCCAAGCCGAAATATTGATTGCCTTTGCTGATGTCAGTTAATGCCGCCGTGACCAATGCGACACCGACCGTGAACAGGAATACCCCGGCGCCGTAACGCAGTGGATATTGTCGAGACATGGGCATAAGCCCCCCTTACGACCCATGGTGATATTCGCGCTAAAGTGGCGATCAGGGAAGCGGGAAGTCGCGCATGCCAGCGCTGCCTCGGGACAGCGTCTGTGCCGTAACCCATTGAAGGATCGGTATTTGGCGCGCCCTAGGAGAGTCGAACTCCTCTTGCAAGATTGAAAATCTTGAGTCCTAACCGATAGACGAAGGGCGCTGCCGGTTCGCGGGTGTCCCCGCGGAGGACGGGGCTATATAGGCCGCCGCGCCGCTTTGCAAGCGTCTGACGCGCCAACCGCCTCGGGCATTTTGGCCGGGTCGGGGCGAACGAAATAGAGGGTGTGGGTGACGCTGCCCACCGCCACGTCGGAGCGCTCGCAGCCCGGCCCGGCGACCCGCTCGAACCCCGGCGAGGCATCGGCCGCCCACACCGCCAAGACGCCGCCCGGCGCCAGCCCGGCGAGGACCTCGGCCAGCCCGCCGCAGGTGTAGAGGGCGCCGTTGCGGTCGAACATCACCGCCTCGGGGCCGTTGTCGACGTCCAGGAGAATGACGTCGAAGGCGCCGGGATTGGCCCGCAAGGCCTCCGCGACATCGCCGGCGAAAATGCTGACGCGCGGGTCGTCGAGCGGGTGGGCGGCCAGATCGGCGAGGGGGCCGCGGTTCCACTTGACCACCGCCGGCACCAGTTCGGCGACCGTGATCCGCGCGCCCGCCCCGCAGACGTCGAGCATCGCCCGCGCCGTATAGCCCATGCCGAGGCCGCCGATCAGCACCCGCCGCACCACGCCGGCCCGCGCCACCGCCATCTCAGCCAGGGCCCGCTCCGACGCCGGGTTCTTGCTCGACATCAGCTGGTAGAGCCCGACGCGGATTTCAAACTCGCTGCCGTCGCGGCGCAAGGTGAGCACATCGCCGTTATCCAGCACGGCATGATCGAGTTCGGTCCAGGGCATGTGTTTTTTTGCACCTTTTTGCGCCCGCCGGAAAGCGGAAGCTGCATTGCTTTGGTAGGATGTTGGAGGATAATATCCTACCAATCGACGGAGATCTCCCATGTCCAATGTTGCCAAGATGAGCGTCACGCTTACTGAAGAAATGGCGGCCATGATCGATGTGGCGGTCGAGTCCGGCGATTACGCCAGCTCGAGCGAAGTCATTCGCGAAGCGCTGCGGGAATGGAAACTGCGCCGCAGCCTGTTGGAACAGGAGCGCGAACGCATCCGCCGGCAATGGGATGAGGGCGTTGCCAGCGGGCCCGGCCGGTTCGAGGATATCGCCGCGATCAAAGACGAAGCGCGTCGGCGGGCAAAAAGCAAATCGTCCGGCAGGTAGGAGGGGGAAGTGGTCCGGTTTGTTCGTACCCGCCGCGCCGAGGAAGACCTCATCGAAATCTGGACCTTCATTGCGTCCGATGATCCCACCGCCGCCGATCGCTTGCTCAATAAGATTGACGAGGTTTGCGGTCTGATCGCGGTAAATCCAGAGCTGGGGCCGGCGCGGCCGGATTTGCGGCCGGAGTTTCGTTATCATCCCGTCGGTCGGTATCTCATTTTCTATCGGACGGTTCGCGGCGGCATTGAGATTGTGCGTGTCGTTCACGGCGCTCGTGATTTGCCGGGCCTGTTCGGTCCCGAATGACTGCGCCCAAACGGCGCATTCGCCTGTCGGGTTATGGAGGGGCGGGCGGAAACAAGGGATGGTGGTGCGGTTTATTGAGGCAAGGGCCGGCGGCATGTCCAGATTCCTTTCAGCGGCATTTTTGACAACGGTGTCATTGGGGGTTGGGGCGTGGGCGCAGGATGCCCGGACTGTCACCGAGCCGGTCGTGCCGCCGGTGTGCGCGGTGATCGGTGCGCACCTCACCTCGGTGGCGGATGGGCCGTATCGCAGCCTCGCGGCGGCGGACGAGGACAGGCTCGACACCATTCGCATCCAGAACGCGATCGACGATTGTCCGAAAGGCAAAGCGGTGGCGCTGCGGACCGCGGGCAGAAGCGATGCCTTCGTCAGCGGCCCGCTGCGGCTGCGCTCCGGGGTGACACTGCTGGTCGACAAGGGCGCGACGCTGTTCGCCTCGCTCGATTTCAACCGCTATGCGGTGAAGCCGGGCAGTTGCGGCGTCGCCGCTGCCGGCAAGGGGCGCGGCTGCAAACCGCTGATCACGGTCGAAGACGCCGCCGATGCGGGCATCATGGGCGACGGCGTCATCGACGGGCGCGGCGGCATTATCATTCCAGGCAAATCCATCAGCGCCTGGGACCTCGCCGCCGGCGGGCAGGGCGGACGCATCCTGCCGCGGCTGGTGGTTGCGGACCGGGCCGACAACTTCACGCTCTATCGCATCACCCTGAAAAACTCGCCGAATTTCCACGTCGTCTACAATGGCGGCGACGGCTTTACGGTGTGGGGCGTGAAAATCTCCACGCCGCAGCGCTTTCCGCGCGAGACCCGGCCGCTGGCGCACAACACCGACGGTATCGATCCCGGCAACGGCGCGAAGAACATCACCATCACCCACAGCTTCATCCGCGCCGGCGACGACAATGTCGCGATCAAGGGCGACGGCAAGGGTCTCACCAACATGACGGTGAGCCACAGCGTGTTCTATTACGGCCACGGCATGTCGATCGGTTCGGGTACCGCGGGCGGGGTCAGCAAAGTGCGGGTGATCGACCTGGTGCTCGACGGCACCGACAACGGTTTGCGCATCAAATCGGCGGGCAATCGCGGCGGACTGGTGCACGACATTGTCTACGAGAATATCTGCATCCGCAGTTCGCCCCATCCCATCATGCTGACGGGATCGTATGGCTCCGATGGCGGGTCGCGCGGAAATTCGCCGCCGGTCTATCGTGACATCACGTTCCGCAATGTCGGCATTTCCGGCGGCGGCGAAATCATGTTCTCGGGCTACGACAAGGAGCATCGCGTCGCCGCCGCCCTCGACGGCGTGTTTCTCAGCGATGCGGCGAAGGTTACCTACAGGCTGGAAGATGCGGACGTGACTTATGCGACGGGCGGCAGCAATCTGGCGCTGCCTGCCGGGACCGATGCAACGATCAAGGGAACGCCGTCCCAGGGCTCCGGCCCGAACTGCGCCGGACGGTTCGTGCCATTTCCGGAGTAGGTCGTGACGATCGCACGCGCCGACTTTGACGATCCCGGCCTGCTCACTCTGCTGGAACTTCATCTCGCCGGCATGCACGCCAACACGCAGCCCCGATCGGCGAAGCGCACCGTCGACTGCATTGCGGACGCCTACAGCCAGTTCCTGCACCTCGACCTCGCCTGATTGTCGCGGCCGCGGCGCGCGTGCTATCAGCGCCCATGACTAGGCCCCTGACGTCCTATCCGAAGCTGCGCGACGCCAAGGCGGCGCCGTTCCTGCCGATGTCGCGGGCGGAAATGGTGGCGCTCGGCTGGGACGAATGCGATGTGATCGTCGTCACCGGCGATGCCTACATCGATCACCCCAGTTTCGGTATGGCCATCATCGGGCGATTGCTGGAAGCGCAGGGCTTGCGCGTCGGCATCATCGCCCAGCCCGACTGGCATTCGGCGGACCCGTTCCGCGCGCTGGGGCGGCCGCGGCTGTTCTTCGGCGTCACCGCCGGGAACATGGATTCGATGGTCAACCGCTATACCTCCGACCGGCGGCTGCGCCACGACGATGCCTACACGCCGAACGGCGAGGGCGGCAAGCGCCCCGATCGCGCGGTGATCGTCTACGCCCAACGCTGCCAGGAGGCATTTTCCGGTGTGCCGGTGGTGATCGGCGGCATCGAGGCTTCGCTGCGCCGCATCGCCCATTACGATTACTGGTCCGACAAAGTGCGCCGCTCCATTCTGCTCGATGCGAAAGCCGAGCTGCTGCTCTACGGCAATGCCGAGCGGGCGCTGGTGGAAATCGCCCACCGCGTCGCGGCCGGCGGCTTCGACCAGGATTTTTCCGATGTGCGCGGCGTGGCGTTGGCGCGGTCGAAACTGCCCGAAGGATGGACCGAAGCCCACGCGGATGACCTCGACAGCGCCGACGAGGGGCGTTGTGTGGGGGAAAACATTGTCGTGCGGCTGCCATCGTACGAGCAGGTTTCCACTGATCCCGAAAGCTATGCGCGCACCTCGCGCGTGCTGCACAAGGAGGCCAATCCGGGTAACGCCAAACCGCTGGTGCAACGGCACGGATCCCGCGACGTCTGGCTGACGCCGCCGCCGATTCCTCTGACTACGGAGGAAATGGATTCGGTCTATGAACTGCCCTATGCGCGAGCGCCGCATCCGTCGTACCCGGGCGCGCGCATTCCGGCCTGGGAGATGATCAAGAGTTCGGTGACGATCATGCGCGGCTGCTTCGGCGGCTGTTCGTTCTGTTCCATCACCGAGCACGAAGGGCGCATCATCCAGTCGCGGTCGGAAGGCTCGGTCTTACGCGAAATCGAGCGTGTGCGCGACCGGACCGAGGGCTTTACCGGCGTCATCTCCGACATCGGCGGGCCGACCGCCAACATGTACCGCATGGCCTGCAAGGACAAGGAAACCGAGGCGGTGTGCCGGCGGCCGAGCTGCGTGTTTCCCGATATCTGCAAGAACCTGAACACCAGCCACGACGACCTGATCGCGCTCTATCGCAAGGCGCGTGCGATTCCCGGCATCAAGAAGGTGATGGTGGCCTCGGGCGTGCGCTACGATCTCGCCGTGAAGAGCCCGGAATACGTCAAGGAACTCGTTTCCCATCATGTCGGCGGCTATCTGAAGATCGCACCGGAGCACACCGAAGCGGGCCCGCTGTCGAAGATGATGAAGCCCGGCATCGGTGCCTATGAACGCTTCAAGGAGATGTTCGACGCGGCGGCGAAGGCGGCGGGCAAGAACTATTTCCTTATTCCGTATTTCATTGCCGCCCATCCGGGCACGACCGACGAAGACATGCTGAATTTGGCGCTGTGGCTGAAGAAAAACAACTTCCGCCCCGATCAGGTGCAAACCTATCTCGCCGCCCCGATGGCGCTTTCCACCGCGATGTATCACACCGGCTTCAATCCGCTGCGGCCGGTGCGGCGGGGTGCGTCGGAGAAGGTCGATGCGGTCAAGGGGATGAAGCAGCGCCGACTGCACAAGGCGTTCCTGCGCTCTCACGATCCCGAAAACTGGCCGCTGCTGCGCGAGGCGCTGAAGGCGATGGGGCGCGCCGATTTGATCGGCAACGGCAAGCAGCAATTGGTGCCGTATGGAGAGATGAAAGCGCTTTCCTCCCGCGGTCCTCGTGACAAACGAAAGCCAGATTTCACCCCTCGCCACCGTCGCTGATAGCGCTTACCATCTTCCCAAGACTCGGGATGCCGAGCGGATGAGGGAGAGGATTCATGCGCAGGATTATCGGCGCGTTGTTGGCCGTATTCGTGATGGGGGCTTTGGCGCCATCGAACGCTGCCGCGCCAGCCAAATATCGCAATTTCCGCAGCGCGATCTATGTCGTGGTAGGCTCGACCAAGGAACTCGCCGACCCGGCGGAATTCGCACGCCAATTCGATCGCATGCAGCGGCAGGTGAAGTTCGACAAGGTCTATGTCGAAGCCTACCGTAATCACGTTTTCGCGACCGACGCCGAATTGGACGCGGTGAAGAAGGCGTTCGAGGCCAAGGGCATCATGGTCGCGGGCGGCATCACGCTGGCGGCAGGCGGCAAGAACGGCCAGTTCGGCACCTTCGATTATGAAGACCCGGCCGATCGCGCCGAGTGCCAGAAGGCGGCGGAGCTGGCGGCACGGCACTTCAACGAAGTGATCCTCGACGACTTCTTCTTCTACACTTCCAAATCCGACGCCGACATCGCCGCCAAGGGCGATCGCTCGTGGACGCAATACCGGCTGGAGCGCATGCGCGAAGTGGCGCAGACGCTGGTCGTGGGCGCCGCCAAGGCTGCCAATCCGGCGGTGAAAGTGATCATCAAGTATCCCAACTGGTACGAGCACTTCCAAGGCCTGGGCTTCGATCTCGACAAGGAACCGCAGATCTTTGACGGGATCTATACCGGGACCGAAACCCGCGACCCCTACATCACCGATCAGTTGCTGCAGCAATACGAGAGCTACGGCATCATTCGCTATTTCGACAACATCCGCCCGACCGGTTTCAACGGCGGCAACGGCGGCGGCTGGGTCGACACCTACAGCATCCGCTACGTCGACCGCTATGCCGAACAGCTTTGGGGCACGCTATTCGCCAAGGCGCGCGAAATCACTCTGTTCAATTGGCACGATCTGGTCGATCCTGAGAACAAGGTCGATGCCGGCGCACGGGCTGCTTGGGCAAAGCGTCCGACCAGCTTCAATTGGAACGACATGGCGCGCGGTTTCAAACCGGCGGGCAAGGGCGATAGCTTCGGCTGGGGCCGCGTCGCCGGCTATTCGCTCGAACAGGTCGACGCCGCACTCGGCGATCTCGGCAACCCGGTCGGCATTCCGAGCTACAAGCCGGTTCAGTCCGACGGCGAAGACTTCCTGCAGCACTATCTCGGCAACATCGGCATTCCGATCGAGATGACGCCGACCTTCCCGACCGGCGCCAAGCTGGTGCTGCTGACGGAAGAGGCCAAATACGATCCCGACATCATCAAGAAGATCGACGCGCAGCTGAAATCGGGCGGCAACGTCGTCATCACCTCCGGCTTCCTGCGCGCCATGCAGGACAAGGGGTTCAAGCAGATTGCCGAATGGAATGTCACCGGCCGGGTGATCGGCATCCGTGAATTCATCGACGGCTTCGGCGCCGGCAACGGCACCGTGCTCAACGACAAGGGCAAGGCGCTGACCCCGATCCTGTTCCCGGAAGTGCATTTCTACACCAACGACAGCTGGGGCATCATCCGCGGCACGGCGGGGTCGAAAGGCGATCCGATCCTGTTGATGAACGCCTATTCGAAGGGGACGATCTACCTCCTCAACATCCCCGACAATCCGGCCGATCTCTATCAACTGCCGCAAGCGGCGCTGAGCCAGATCCGGCATTACCTGATGCCCGATTTCGAGGCCCGGCTCGACGCGCCGGCGCTGGTGTCGCTGTTCGCCTATGACAACTACACGATTGCTGTGGAATCCTTCCGCGATGCGGCGACGGCGATGAGCGTGGTGGTTCCGGGTGCGGGCGCCAAACTGCGCGACCTGAAAACCGGCAAGCTGATCGCCGCAAAACCGCCGGCGACGCCGCAAAAGGACCGCCGCGGCCGCCTCATCACCGTGGCGCCGACCACCGTGTTCCCGATTTCACTGGAAGCGCATTCGTGGAGGACGTACAGAATCGAGCACTGAACCGCGGGGGCTCGACATGCGTGTGGTGATGGCTGGCGTTGCGTGCGTACTTCTTCTGGCGGCGCCAGCCCTGTCGGACGGCGTCGTTCATCCCAAACCGCCGACCAGGGCGGGGCTGTGGCTGATGGAGAAGCACACCAACCTCGCAGTCTTCGTCGCCCCGGCCGCGACGGCAAGCGAGGCCGCCAAGCGATCGGACGAGGCGCTGGCCGCCCCCGGCATGAGGCTGCAGGCCTGCCTGACGCCCGAGGAGCAAGCCAAGCACCTCGATCTCGCGTCCAGTGGGATCGGCTGTACCATCGGCGCCCCGCAGCTTGCGGGCGATACCGTCACGGTCGACAGCGTCTGCCACGAGCGGAAAATCCATACCGTTTACCGGCTGAACCCGGAGCGATTGATCGCCTCGATGACGAGTACCATGACGGGCGGCCCCTCGACCCAAAAGAGCATCGTCCGCTTCGACTCGCCGGAACACATCACCATGGAGGTCACCATGTCGGGGCTGAGTGGGCCGATTCCAGTGATCGACCGCTGGGACTTCCGCTGGCTTTCCGCCGACTGTCAAGGACTTGCGCCGGGCCAATTCAAGCCCTTGACGGATAAGCCCGAAACCCGCCGTTAAGCGTCTGGACGCCATGCTGGAGGGATTGTATGGATTGGGGTCCCCTCTGGACCCATAGGAGCCCGCATGTATCGCCTCGATGAAGAAGAAGACGAGAAGAGCAAGGTCGAACTGCCGGAACCGCAGTCCCTGCCGGTCCAGAAAGCGCTGTTCAAGTCGCGCACCGTCCTCATCTTCGGCGAAGTCGATATGAAGATGGCGGAACGGGTGTGCGCTCAGCTCCTGGCCCTGGCCGCCGAAAACAACGACGACATCAAGGTCATCATCAATTCGCCCGGCGGCCATGTCGAAGCCGGCGACACCATGCACGACATGCTGCGTTATGTCGGGCCGCGGGTGAAGGTGATCGGGACCGGCTGGGTCGCCTCGGCCGGCGCCCATATCTTCCTCGGCGCCAACAAGGACAGCCGCTTCTGCATGCCCAATACGCGCTTCCTGCTGCATCAGCCGCTCGGCGGCGTCCGCGGTCAGGCGTCGGACATTTCCATTGAGGCGGAAGAAATCCTCAAGATGCGCGAACGCCTCAACCGCATCATCGCGCGCGAGACCGGCCAGCCGCTGGAGCGCATCGTCAACGACACCGAGCGTAATTTCTGGATGAGTGCCGAGCAGGCGGTCGAATACGGGCTGGTGACCAAGATCGTGCCCACGGCCTGCGACCTCTGATGGCGACCGCTCCCTGGTGGCAGGGTGCCGTTATCTATCAGGTCTATGTTCGTTCGTTCGCCGATGCCAACGGCGACGGGCAGGGCGACTTTGCCGGGCTGACCACGAAGCTCGACTACATCAAGGCGCTGGGGGTGGACGCGATCTGGCTGTCGCCAATCCATCCCTCGCCGAACCGCGATTGGGGCTATGACGTTTCGGACTACGAAGACGTCCACCCCGATTACGGCACGCTGAAGGATTTCGACGCCTTCATTGCCGCCGCCCACGACCGCGGACTGAAGGTGCTGCTCGACGAGGTGCTGTGCCATACCTCCGACGAGCACGCCTGGTTCAAGGATTCGATGCTCGCCGGCGCCAAGGCCGACTGGTACGTCTGGGCCAATCCCAAGGACGACGGCACCGCCCCCAACAACTGGCTGTCGGCATTCGGCGGGCCGGCGTGGTCGTATCAGCCGGCGCGGCGCCAGCACTATCATCATAAATTCCTCCGCCAGCAGCCGAAGCTGAACTGGCAGCATTCCGACGCCCGCGCCGCGGCGCTGAAAGTGATCGATTTCTGGCTCGAGCGGGGCGTCGACGGCTATCGGCTCGATGTCGCCAATGCCTATCTCCACGACCCGCTGCTGAGGGACAATCCGCCGGTGCCGCAGCAGATGCGCACCGATGCCAACTGGGCCGACGCCGACAATCTGCAGGAGCATCTCCACGACTGCAATTTGCCGGAAAACGTGCTGGTGCTGAACGAAATCCGCCACCACGTCGAATCCTATGGCGAGCGCTTCGTGTTCGGCGAGTTCTCGGAAGGCTACGAGCGCTCGGGCGCATTTGCGGCGCCGGACGAAGGGCTGCACGGCGGCTACACCTCTTCATGCTGCGCCAGAAGCTGCTGTCGCCGGGGTTCATTACCGGCAACTACGCGCTGCTCGCCGGTCATCCGCGGCACTGGCCGGTGGTGGCGTTCTGCAATCACGACATCCCGCGCACGGTCTCGCGCTTCGGCGGCGCCGCGGACGGCGATCCGGCGCTGGCGAAATTGATGCTGGCGCTCTTGTTTTCCATCAAAGGCACGGTCTGCCTGTATCAGGGCGAGGAACTCGGGCTGACCGAAGTTGATCTTCAGCGCGACCAGCTGCGCGACCCGGTCGGCGACCTCTATTACCCGATCTTCAAGGGCCGCGATGGCTGCCGCACGCCGATGCCATGGGATGCTGCGGCGCCGAACTACGGCTTCTCGACCGGCACGCCTTGGCTGCCGACCGGACCGGCGCACAAAGGCCTGGCGGTCTCGGTGCAGGAGCTCGACCCGGACTCGACGCTGGCCTACGCCCGCCGCTTCCTCGCCGCCCGCAAGAGCGAACCGACTATGGTCGCCGGTGAGATGAAGTTCGTGCCGGCGGCACCGCCGATCCTGGCCTTCGTCCGCACGTTGGACGAGGCGCGGGTGCTGGCGGTGTTCAATCTCAGCCGCCTGCCGGTGGCGTTCGACCTCGACCCGCTCGGTGCCGCGACGGCGCTCGATCTCGGCTGCGGCGAGGCGACGGTGCGGGATGGAACCCTGGAACTAGGCCCGCTCGCCTGCTGGTTCGGCCGCCTGTAGCCCGCGCAGGACCGCTCCCTTTTCTGCCCCCGCGGGCGAGGCGATTTCTGCCGTCTGCACGTAGACCGTGGGGGAAGTGGCGCGCAGCGCCAAAGGGGGCTGACATCACGGGGTGATTATGAGCCCCCTTTCCGGCTTCGCCGGACTTCCCCCACGGTCTGCGTGCCAGCGCAGACACCCTTCCGCCCGCGGGGCAGAAAGGGAGTGGCGGTACATCGGCGTAAGTTAGATTTCCTGGGGAGCGTCCGGGATTGCCGCCTTTAGCGCGGCGTCGATCGGGAGCAGGACGCAGCGGTGGCGCGCCGGGTGGCGGGCAACATCGGCGAGGTGGCGGTAGGCGGCGAAGCGGCCCTCAGGTGCCGGGCCTCCCGACAGCATTGCAGCGACCGCCGTGCGCAAGACCTGAAGCTCGGCGAGCGTATGGCCTGCGAGAGCTCCGCCCAGGATCGATGCCGAGGCCTGCGTCAGAACACAGGCGCGGGTGTCGTGGGCTATCGCTGTTATGTGGTCACTATCTAGTTTTAAGTCGACGATGATACGGTCGCCGCAAACGGGGTTGGATTCCGTATGGCTGAGGCAGGGCTGCGGCAGTCGCCCGGCGCCCCGGGCCTCGGCTGCCAGTCGCAGTAGATCGACGGTGTAAGGCAAGTCGCTCATCGGCGGGTGAAGTCTTCCGGCGTATCGAAATCGGTCAGAACGGAATCGGTCGGCACTTCATGTAGATAGATAAGATCGCTGTGCAACGCCATGAGTGGCTTGGCACCTTGGTCGCCGGTGAGGGTCAGAATTTCGTCCCGGAACTGGCTGCTCCACAATACCGGATTACCCTGCCGGCCGCGATGGACCGGCACCCCGATGGCGCGGCCCTCGGCCGGAGCAAAGCCTTCGATCAGGCCATTGATCACCGCCGGCCGCACGAATGGCATGTCACCAAGCAACACGACGAAGCCGCCGCAGTGCTCCGGTACGATCTTCACACCGCACGTCAAGGACGAACTCAAACCGTCTGCATAACTGACGTTTTCGACGATCAACACCGGTAACCCCGCCAGCGCGGCGGCGACTTCGCGTCCGCGATAGCCGGTAACGACGATCACCGGGTCCGCCTTGCTGGCGCATGCCGCCGCCACGGTATGCAGGATCAACGGAACGCTATCGAGCGGCGCCAGCAGCTTGCCTTCCGGCATGCGCGAGGATCGGCCCGCCGCCAAAACGATCGCAGCAATCGGTATCACGAGTGTTCCTTCGGGCGTGGTGCAATCACTGGCTGGCGCGGCAGGACCAGCCGCACCTTGAGGCCGTGACCGCCGGCGCGGTCTTCCAGCACGACCCGGCCGCCGTGACCTTCGGCGATGGCCTTGACCAGGGTCAGCCCCAGGCCGGTGCCGCCGGTTTCGAGATTGCGCGAGCTTTCCAGGCGTACGAACGGCTCGAACACCCGCTGGCGATCGGCAACCGGAATGCCGGGGCCTTCGTCTTCGATCCAGACCTCATAGCCCCCTGAAATATCGTGCATCGAGACTTCGGCCTTCTTGCCATAGGCGACCGCGTTCTCGACCAGATTGCGGACCGCGCGGCGGACCTCGCCCGACCGGCACGACAGCGGCGCTGCGGCATGGCCGGCCCAGGTCACCGGCTCGCCGAGATCGTCGAGGTCGGCGCAGATGCTCTCCACCAACGCGGCGAGGTCGATCTGGCGCGAGGGCTCGCCGCCGGTGCCGCGGGCGGCCGACAGCACCGCCTCGGTCAGCTCCTGCAGCTCGTCGAGGTTCTTCTGCAGCCGCTCCTGCAGCTCGGTGTCGGTGACGAACTCGATGTTGATCCGCATCGCGGTCAGCGGCGTGCGGAGATCGTGACCCACCGCCGAGAGCAGGTGGCGCTGGCTTTCCAGGGTGCGAGTAACCTGATCGGTCATGGCGTTGAACGCTTCCGCGGCGCGGCGCACGTCATCGGGGCCGACTTCGGGCACCCGCGGTGCGGTTTCGCCGCGCGCCGTCGCCGCCGCCGCTTCCGCCAGCTTCGACAACGGCCGCGCCATCCGTCGCGCGATGTAGGCACCGGAGACGGAGGCGATCAGGACCGCCAGCACGGCCGCGATGATCATCTCCATCGGCCACGGCGGATCGGGCGGGCGGGTGAAGGTGGCCACCAGCTCGCTGCCGCGCACGATCGGCACCACCATCTCGACCGATTTAACGAGTGGTGTCGGCCCAGGGCCCGGCAGGCGGCCATAGCGGAAGTGGACACCGACCGGTCCGTTGGCGTGGTGGGCGGGCAACATCGCGCTCAGCCGCGCCGCCAGCTTCGCTTCCTCGGGCGACATCGGCTCATCGACATGAGCGCCATTGTGGATGCGGTAATGCCAGAGCCGGCCCTCCAGCGCTTCACCGGCCGCGACGCGGGCCTTGGGCGGGATGGTCGTCATCAGGGTGGTCAGCGATGCGGTGCGGTCGAGCATGCGTTCGACGAGGTCGGCCTCGTTCTGACGCTCGGCGCCCAGTTCGAACCACAGCGCCACCGCCGCATTCGACAAAAAGATCGCCAGCGAAATGACGACGATCAGCTGGGCCCCGAGGGTCCGTGGCCACAAACGCAGGACACCCGGTTTCATTCCGTCACCGGATCGACGGCAAAGATGTAGCCGCCACCCCACACCGTCTTGATGTAGCGCGGGTTCTTCGGGTCGGGCTCGATCTTCTTGCGTAGCCGGCTGACGTGATTGTCGATCGAACGGTCGAACAGATCGGCGTCGCGGCCCTTGGTGAGGTCGAGAAGCTGGTTGCGCGACAGGGCGATCTTGGGCCGCTCGATCAGCGCCGACAACAGCCGGAACTCGCCGCTCGACAACGGCAAGGCAACGCCGTCGGCGCCGATCAGCTCACGCTGGCCGGTATCGAGCGTCCAGTCGCCGAAATGAATCTTGGCGGCGGTCGGTGGTTTCTGGCGCGGCGGCAACGCCTGGGTCCGGCGCAGCACCGCGGCGATGCGGGCGATCAATTCGCGCGGCGAAAACGGCTTCGGCATGTAGTCGTCGGCGCCCATCTCCAGCCCGATGATGCGGTCGACCTCTTCGCCGCGGGCGGTGAGCAGGATCACCGGCGTCTGCGACGACTCGCGAATTGCGCGGCACAGCGACAATCCGTCTTCGCCCGGCATCATGATGTCGAGCACGACGAGGTCGATCCCCGACGCTTTCATCAGTTTGCGGGCGGCGGCGGCATCGGGCGCGGTGGTGGCGCGATAGCCGTTTTCGCGCAGATACCTTGCCAAGGGCTCGCGAATGTCGCGTGCGTCCTCGACGACCAGGATGTGCGGCTTCGATTCGTCCGGTTTCATCGGCGGCAATTCTAGCATGCCTCATTGTCGGCGAGGCGCGATTGGCTCGCAAAGGCAGAATTGTTGCGAAGTATGTCGAGCGGCAAATCGGCGCCGGGTTTGCGAAACAAGATATTTGTTCTGGAAAAGTTCCGAGACAACCGGAGCGCGATATTCCCCATGCACTTAAAAGGGGCTTCCTATGAGCACGACGACGAGACTGGCGTGGGCGTTGGGCGCAGTGTTGCTGGTGGGCGCGGCCTGGGCGGCAAATCCCCAAACCGACGGACCAATGCAGGGTTTCGAGCGCAATACAGAGCGGGGCGCCCAGCGCTTCCTCCGCGATTTCGACCGCAACCAGGACGGCCGCGTCACCCGCGCCGAGATGAACAATGTGCTTGGCTGGCGGTTCGCCTCGGCGACCCACAACGCCCCGACCATGTCGCTCGAGCAGTTCATGGCGGAGCGCATGGCCGAATTCCGCAAATCCAACGAAGCCATGTTCCATCGCCTCGACTGGAACGGCGACGGCAAGCTGACGCTGGCCGAATACGGCGCGGCGCAGCGGGTGCGCTTCGTCCAACTTGATCGCGACGGTGCCGGCTTCGTGTCGTGCTCGGTGCGCGACCAGGCGATGCGCGGGGTCAGTGGCGGCGGCCTGGCGGCGTTCTGCCGTGAGAACGACACCAACATGGACGGCCGCGTCACCCGCGCCGAACTCGATGCCGCGATTGCAAAGCGGTTTGCCCAGAGCGCCGGTGGTTCGCAGACGATGGGGCTGGAGGCGTTCGTGAAGGGCGAAGAGGAGCGCTATGCCGTTGCCAACGTGCGGCTATTCCGCAAACTGGATGCTGACGAGGACGGATTGCTGACGATCCAGGAATTCGCCGCCCAGGACGAAGCGCTGTTCGACAAACTCGACAAGAACCACGACGGCGTGCTGACGCCGGCCGAACTGCAGCCGCGAAATGCCCGCGCCAAGGACGGGCAACAAAGCTAACGACCGTGCAGAGTCGCAATGATCTCGGCGACGATCGACACGGCGATCTCTTCGGGCGTCTTGGAGCCGATGGATAGCCCCACCGGACCATGCAGCCGGGCGAGATCGCCGGGGCCGAATCCGGCCGCCGCCAGCCGCTCGCGCCTGGCGCTTTGCGTTTTCTGCGAGCCGAGGGCGCCGACATAAAAGGCCGGCGACCGCAGTGCGGCGATCAGGGCGGGATCGTCGATCTTGGGATCATGGGCGAGCGCCACCACGGCGCTGCGCGCCGACAACGGGGAGCGGGCGAGGGCGTCGTCCGGATAGTCGTGGCTGAGAGGCAGTCCGGGAAAGCGCGCTGCGCTGGCAAAACCCTGGCGGGGATCGATGACGCGCAGGCTGTAGCCCAGCGGGACGGCGAAGCGCACCAGCGCCTGGGCGATGTGGACGGCGCCGACCAACACGAGATCGACCGGGGGATTGGCGACAACGAGCAGCCACGGTGTTCCCTCGCATGCCACCTCGCCGCTGCGATCGAGGCGAGCGGCGTTGCGGGCATCGGCGCCGAGGGCTGTTTCATCCTCCTGCGGATCGATCACGCAGCAGTCGCCGGTAACAAGGTTGGTACCACGTACAGCCGGCCTGTGACGGCGGCGGCATGCATTCAGTGCCGTTACGCTGGCGCGCGCCGCGTCGGTGGTGAGCGGCTCGACGAGGATGTCAATGCGGCCGCCGCAGGTCAGACCCGCCGCCCACGCCGTCGCATTCTCGACGCCATACGCCAGGCGCTTGCGTTCGCCATCGGCCAGCGCCGTCAGCGCCGCGTCGACCACCGCCCCCTCGACACAGCCGGCGGAGACCGAACCGGTGAAAACGCCATCGTCACGGATCGCCATCTGACTGCCGGGCTGGCGCGGCGCCGATCCCCAAGTCGAGAGGACCGTCGCCAGCGCGACCCTGCGGCCCTCGGTGAGCCAGCGTTCAGCGTCGAAGAGCGGATCGGGAGCCATGGCATGACCTTTCGTTGCGGAGTTCCTGCGCGCCGGCGCCGTTCCGATCAAGTGCGTTCAAGAACGGCGGTTGCGGCAGAGAAGCAGGGCGACGGCCGCCGTGACCGTCGCGCCCGCGGCTGCGCCAATGCCGATCCACACTGCCTTGGTACGCGGCGCTGCGACGACTGGCGCGGGACGCAGGATGGACGGCGAGGCAGGCTTGCCGACGATCGGCGTTTCGGCCGGAATAGCGGCGACAAAGCGGGCGAAAAACGTGTCGAGCAGCTCTTGCGCAGCGCCGTCAGCCCAGCGTGTTGCGAAGCGCCCGAGCTGACCGCCGAACACGGCATGGGCCTGATAGTCGAGATTCGTGCCTTCGTCGGTGGCGGTGAGATGAATGGTCGCGACGGCCTCGGCGCGCCCGAGCGAACCGCGGGCCGTGAGGCGCAAAACGGCGCGAGTCGGCGGTTCTTTCTCCGTAATGGTAAGGTTGATGGCGATCCGCGATCGTACTGGACCAACCCGGATCGATCCGGTCGCCGCAAACTGTGCAGGATCGACTTGTTCGAAACTGTCGCAACCGTCGACGCATTGGGCCAGGACGACCGGGTCGTTGAGCGCCGCCCATACCATCTCCAGCGAGGCAGGTATTCGGGAGGTTCCCTGTATGTCCATGAAAATCCTCAATATTTAACGGTGAATGAGATGCAATCGCAGATTGAACTTTCGTGTCTACTGTGCGACAGTTTGGCTTCACTCCCTAGGGGAGCTATGTTAACCTTATTTTTACCATACAGAGTGTGGGCATGAGTTCGGGGATTGGGGATGGAAACTAGCGTTGCCGCCGAAATGGCGCCGGAAGCAAATCTTGCGACTTTGGAAGTCGTCGGCCAGATCAAGTGGTTCGACATTGCCAAAGGGTATGGGTTCATCAAGCCGAGTAGCGGCGCTCAGGGCGACATCCTCCTGCATCAGACGTGCGTCCGCCAATCTGGTTTCAAGGCGGCCTACGAAGGTGCTCACGTCGTCTGCGAAGCCGTGCAGGGTCCCAAGGGGCTGCAGGCGCGGCGGCTGATCTCGCTCGACAACTCGACCGCCCAGCCGGTGGAAGCGTCGTCGCAGCGCACGCCCCGGTATACCGCCGAAGCGCGCGGTCCGGCATTCGATGCCACGGTCAAGTGGTTCAATCGCGGCAAGGGTTACGGTTTCGTCAGCCGCGGTCCAGATACGCCCGATGTGTTCGTCCACATGGAAACGCTGCGGCGCAGCGGCATTCGCGAGCTGCGCCAAGGTCAGCGGGTGCGGGTACGCGCCGGCGACGGGCCGAAGGGCGAACTGGCGGCGGAAATCACCGTTCTGGACTCCTGAATCGAAAAGAAATGGCGTATGGGAACCGCGTTGCGTCGGGCGGGAGTTGAATCATGCGCCGTTTGTTGGTGGCCCTCGCGGCCCTGGTTTTCTTGTCGGGTTGTTCGCCGGCCGAGCAGCCGCAATCGGGTCTGCCGAAAGCCGAAATCGTCATCGACACACCGTCCGGTCCGGCCCATTTCACCGTCGAAATGGCAACCACCGACGACAGCCGCCGCACCGGGTTGATGTACCGCACCAAGATGGGTGCCAACGAGGGCATGCTGTTCGATTTCCAGAAAGAGGATCTGCGCTCCTTCTGGATGAAGAACACGGTGCTGCCGCTCGACATGCTGTTCATCAAGGCCGACGGAACCATCTCGACGATCGCCGAGAACGCGGTGCCGTATTCGGAAGATCCGGTATCGTCGAGCGAGCCGGTGCAGGCGGTGCTCGAAATCAATGGCGGACGCGCGCGTGAACTCGGCATCGTCCAAGGCGCCAAGGTTCACGCCGCGATTTTCCGCAACGCCCAGTAGGCGAAGCGCCACGCATTTGCTCGCGGCGCTTGACCCGCCGCTGCGACTTGGCCATTTTCCGCCTGCCGTCCGGTTGATCCGGTCGGTACATGGAGCGGACGCGGCGGCAGTCGCCAGCCCTCAACCAGGAATCGGGGCGTAGCGCAGCCTGGTAGCGCATCTGCTTTGGGAGCAGAGGGTCGAGTGTTCGAATCACTCCGCCCCGACCAGCCTGCGCTCGCGAAGGCGAGGGAAGGCTGACGCGCCGAAGCCACTTCGGCGAAGGCGGACCGGTTGGTGCGAGTTTCGGCTCGGCGAGCCTGTCCTTGTTGGCTTGGACGGAACAGATCAGGAGGCATCCCATGCGCGCACGCATTTATCAGCCGACCCGCAATGCGATGCAGTCGGGCAAGGCCCGCACCAAGGCCTGGGTGCTCGAGTTCGAACCGGCCTCGCCGCGGCGGATCGATCCGTTGATGGGCTGGACCAGCTCTTCGGACATGCTGTCGCAAGTCCAGATGGAATTCGACACCAAGGACGAGGCGACCGCCTACGCCGAGAAGCACAACATCGCCTTCGACCTGTTCGAGCCGTTGAGAGCGACGCCGAAGCCCAAGGCCTACGCCGACAACTTCCGTTATGATAGGAAAGTTCCCTGGTCGCACTGACCCGCGGTCCAGGATAGTTCGGCCCCGTAGCTCAACTGGATAGAGCAGCTGCCTTCTAAGCCGCAGGTTGCGTGTTCGAGTCACGCCGGGGTCACCAGTCTGCGCCGCGTCGCGGTGGAGATGTTCATTATCGCCACGACAACTCGGAGAGATTTCCTCGGCCAGCGCCGCTTCCGCTCGGCGAGCCGCCCTTGAAACGTGCAATCCGGATATGCAACCGGGTCAAGGCGCTACTCTTTGACGCCCGTTGACGTAGCTGCACGAAAAGCTACAAGCGCCGCCGGTTCGGATTAAACGGGCGTCATGAAAATCGTCGGCGGCAAGTGGTCAAACTGGTCAGGGAGCGTCAGCTTCCGGCCGCGAGCCGTCGTCTCGCCGCAGGACGAAGTCGATCTCGCCGTCGCGGTGCGCAAGCCTGAAGGCCATGTGCGGTTCCCGGGTGCCGGTCATTCCTTCACGCCGCTGAACCAGACCGACGGCACACTGGTCGATCTCGCCGCCTTCACCGGGCTCAAGGGGTTCGATCCAGAACGCGAGGTGGCCACCATTGCGGCGGCGCAGCCGCTGTGGGGCCTGGGTTCGCTGCTGCATCCGCTCGGCTACGCGCTCAAGAATATGGGCGACACCGATCGCCAGACGCTGGGCGGCGCCGTCGCCACCGGCACCCACGGCACCGGCTCGCGCTACGGCAGTTTCTCCGCCGATGTCGCGAGCTTCCGCCTTCTCACCACCACTGGCGAAGTGTTGCATTGCTCGCCCGATGAGAACGCCGAGATATTCGCCGCTGGACGGCTCGCGCTCGGGCTGTTCGGGGTGATGACCGAGATCGATATGGCGGTGGAGCCGGTCTACAAGCTGCAGCGGCGCTATTTTTCGCGGCCGGCCAAGGATGTCTTCCGCCAGCTCGACGGCATGGTCGGCGCCAATCGGCATATCGAGTTCTTCTGGTTCCCCTACAGCGATGCGGTAGTGTGCAAGTCGCTCAACGAGACCGAGGCCAACGCGCCCACCCGCCACAGCGCCCGCACGCTTTATGCCCGCGGCGAAATCCGGCGGCCGCAGGAATACCTCTTTGCCGGCGGCGCTGAATTGCTGCGGCTGATGCCGGGACTTGGCGCGCCGGCGCACAAACTGTTCGGCGCGATGATGGGGCGCAAGCAGAAGGTGCGCTGGAGCCACGAACTGTTTCCGACGCCGCGCACCGTCAAGTTCAACGGCATGGAGTATGCGGTTCCCTACCACAAGGGCGCCGACGCGCTACAGGAGATTGTCGAAGCCATCCGCAAGAAGAAGCTGACCACCAGCTTTCCGATCGCGCTGCGCACGGTGCGATCCGACGATGTTTGGCTGAGCCCGTTCTACGGCCGCGACAGCGCCACCATCGCCGTGCACCAATACGCCAAGGTCGATTCCAAGCCGCTGTTCGGCACCTGCGAAGCGATCCTCAAAAGCTACGGCGGCCGGCCACATTGGGGCCAGCACCACACCATGTCCCGCGCCGAAGCCGAAGCCTATTATCCCAAGCTCGGCGACTTCATCGCCCTGCGCAAAAAGCTCGATCCGAAGGACAAGTTCCTCAACGAGCATCTGGCACAGTATTTCGCCTGATCATTCGCCCAACTGCCGATAAAAGCATGTCGGCGCGCCGGTGTGGCAGGCGGGGCCGAGCTGGTCGACGCGCAGCAGCAAGGTGTCGCCATCGCAATCGACGAAGGCCTCCACCAGGCGCTGAACGTTGCCCGAGCTTTCGCCTTTGCGCCAAACCTTCTGGCGCGAGCGCGACCAATAGGTGACGTGACCGGTCGCCAGCGTTTCTTCCAGCGTATGGCGCGTCATCCACGCCATCATCAGCACCGCGCCGGTGGAACTGCTTTGCGCAATAACGGGCACCAGACCCTCGGGGTTGAATTTCACCGCGTTGAGGAATTTCTCGCGATTGATCACGTCGGTCATGCGGCCTCCATGCGGGCGAATCCGGTTTCGAGATCGGCGATGAGGTCGCCGGCGTCTTCCAGGCCGGCGTGAATGCGGATGACGGGACCGTCGGCAGCGAATTTCGTCGCGGTACGTACGAAGTGCGCCGGGATCATCAGGCTCTCATAGCCGCCCCAGGAATAGCCGAGGCCGAAATGGGCGAGCCCGTCCATGAAGGCGGCAAGCTTGGCTTCGCTGATCGGATTGAGCACAACGCCGAACAGGCCACAGGCGCCGGTGAAATCGCGCTTCCACAGCTTGTTGCCGGGATCGCTTTCGAGCGCCGGATGCAGCACGCGCGATACCTCGGGCCGGTCCTTCAGCCAGCGCGCCAGAGTCAGGCCGTTGCCCCAGTGGCGGGCGAGACGGACGGGCAGGGTGCGAAGGCCGCGCAACGCGAGAAAGCAATCATCGGGGCTGGCAAAGATGCCCATATCGTGGACGAAGGTTTCAAGGCGCTTGGCGTGTTCTTCGCTGACGCTGATCGTGCCCATCATCACGTCGGAATGGCCGCCGATGTATTTGGTTGCCGCCTGAATGGAAAAATCGACACCGCGCTTGAGGGCCGGGAAATAGACCGGCGTCGCCCAGGTATTGTCCATCGCAACGGCGGCTCCGTGCTTGTGCGCGACTTCGGCGATGGCGGGAATGTCGGAGACCTCGAAAGTGAGCGAACCGGGGCTCTCACAGAACACCAGCTTGGTATTGGGTTTGAACAGCGCTTCGATGCCGGCGCCGATAGTGGGATCGAAATAGGTCGTCTCCACGCCCATGCGCTTCAGCGCGCCATTGCAGAAGCGGCGCGACGGCCCGTAGGCGTTGTCGGTCATCAGGACGTGATCGCCAGCGGCGACGACGGTGAGGATCGCCGTGGTGATGGCGTTGAGCCCCGACGGCACACTGACGGTGCGCGCGGCGCCTTCGAGTTCCGCAACGGCGCGTTCGAAGCTCTCGGTCGACGGCGTGCCGATGCGGCCGTAGCAATAGCGCGCCTCAGCCTCGGCTTTCAGCGAAGCGTAATCGGGATGCAAGATGGTGGAGGTGCGGTAGACCGGCGTGTTGACGGTGCCGAAATGTTCGGCGCTCATCCGTCCGGCCGACGCGGCAATGGTCTCGGGCTTTTTCGATTTATGGCTCACGGCTGCCGCCTGAAATGCTTCAAACGGCAGCCGTAACCCTGATTTATGCCCGGCGCAAGCTTAGCGGATCCCGTGCATGCCGCGCTTGAGGAGCGGCGACAGCGCCAGGGCGACGACGCCCGCAATGATGCCGGCAACGCCGATGGTCTGGAACACGCCCATATAGGTCTCGAGCGAAACCTGCGCGTTCAGCACCTTGCCGCCGACCGTCTCGGTCGAGGCAAACTGGGCGACCATGCCCCCGACGTACTGGGCGACGGCGGATGCCATCAGCCAGACGCCGAACATCATGCCGACCAGTTTCGGGATCGACAGTTTCGACACCGCCGAAAGCCCCACCGGCGACAGGCACAATTCACCCATCGAATGCAGGTAATAGGCGAACACCAGCCAGAACAGCGGCACGCGAAAATCGGCGCCGTGGAACTTGGAGCCGAACACCAGCGCCAGGAAGCCAAGGCCGACCAGGATCAGGCCGAACGCGAATTTAACCGGCACGTTCGGCTCGACATTGTGTTTGTTGAACCAGTTCCACGTCAGGGTGAACAGCGGCGCAAACCCGACGATGAACAGCGGGTTGAATATCTGCACCTGACCGGCGGGCATGACATAGCCCCAGACCGCCGGGATCGTCCAATTCCACAGATGGATGTCGTGCGCCAGAACCTGCATCGGCGCCATGATGACGAGATCGGTGTTGCGGTCGGCATAGAGCGTCAGCGACGATCCGGCCTGCTCGAACAGGGTGAAGAACACCACCGAGAAGCAGGTCAAGACGCAGGCGACGATCATGCGGTTGCGCTCTTCCGGCTTGAGCGTGAAAAACGCCCAAACCGGCAAGCCGATAATGGCGGCGAAGAAGGCGACGAACATCACCTGTCCGAGGATCGGTTGCGACATCAGGAAGGCGAACACGCCCTGGGCGGCGACGTCACGCGCGATGGCGGCGGTCACCATGGTGTTGTTGAGCAGGAACCAAACCACCGGGACGGCGCACAGCGTGCCGGCGTAGAACAGGAAATTGATGTTCTTGGCATTCTCCGGCGGATTGCCGTAGGGCGCCAGTTCCGCCCCGGCGAACTGGAAGCGGGCCCAGGCAAAGCACATGCCGATGCCGGCAAAGGCAAATCCCCATTGATAGCCCCAGGCTATCGCGATCATCGGCACCAGCGCCTGCGATATGATCGAGCCGAGATTGATGCCCATGTAGAAGATGGTGTAGGCGGCGTCGCGTTTTCGGTCGGTGCGATCGTACAGGGTGCCGAGAATGTTGGTGATGTTGGGCTTGAAATAGCCGTTGCCAACGATCACCAGTGCCAGCGATACGAACAGCAGAACGACGGTGAGCGGATTGCGCTGACCGTCGAATTTGTAATGGCCGTCGGCGACTTTGTCGGGCAGGGCGCCGGTCGCGCCGACGATGGAAATCGATTTGTCCGAATTGCCGACGATCTTGTGCTCGGCGCCATTCTGGACGAGGTACTGAACCGCATCTTCGCCGCGGCCCTTGATCTGGACTTCGTAGCGATGGCCGTCGACCGTGACGAACGGCTTGGCCGCATCGCCGCCGGTGAAGGCGAGCAGCATGTAGCCGATCGACATCAGGATCGCGCCGGTCTTCACCGCCCGCTTGGGACCGATGAACTGGTCGGCGATGAAGCCGCCGATCAGCGGCGTCAGATAAACCAGCGAAGCGAAGGCGCCATAAAGTCCGTTGGCGACGTTGTCGCTGAAGACGAAATGCTGGACCAGATACAGGACCAGCACCGCGCGCATGCCGTAATAGCCAAACCGCTCCCACATCTCGGTGGAGAACAACAGCTTCAACAGGTGCGGATGACCGTGCCAGAGCTTTTGGTGGCCGGCCGGCGTGGCGGTTTCAGTACTCATTGGGACCCCTCGATGCGACGCGGCGCGCTCCCTGCCGGGGCGCCAGCGTCTTTTGGGGCAGTGTTGCGGTAAAACCGGCGTTAAAGCAACTCGACGCTGCGTTCCTCGCGGGAATAGGGCACGAAGCCCATCCGCTGGTAGAGCGGCAGCGCCCGGGGATGGTCGAGGGTACAGGTGTTAACCAGAAGCGTCGAGATCGACCGCGACCACGCGTTCTGCACCGCGTGGTAGAGGAAATAGTACCCCAGCCGCTTGCCGATAAACTCGGGCATCAGTCCGAAATAGGCGAGCAGCCCGACATGCGGTTCGCGGAAATCGAGTTCGGCCATGCCGGCCGGATTGCCGTCAACGTAGAGGACGTACAACTCGACCTGCGGGTTGTGCATCAGCTCGGTCAGCGCGGGATCATCCATGCGGCGGCGATCGACCCAGAAATAGGGTTCGCCGATAGTGTTGTAGAGATAGCGGTAGAAGTGCACCGGCGGTTTGTCGGCCCGCAGGATCGCCACTTTGGTGGACGGATGCGGCGGCGGAATGACGGCCGGCTTGGCCTTCATCTCCAGGAAAGTGACCGTCATCGGCAGGAGGCGTTTCGAGCCCTTCATCGCAACTATTCCGTTTCGACCGGCGCTTCGGGACGAGCGCCCCATTCGGACCATGAGCCATCGTAAAGCGCGACATCGTGCGCGCCTGCGACCTCCAGGGCCAGCAGCAGGATGGCGGCGGTCACACCCGATCCGCAGGACGTGACGCTCGATGCCGATACATCGATCCCGCGTGATTCGAACAGGGCCGTGAGCGCGGCGGCCGGTTTTAGCGTCCCGTCGGGGGCAATCAGCTCGGCGTAATGGACGTTCTTGCTCCCGGGAATGTGACCGCCCCGCACTCCCGGGCGCGGCTCCGGTTCGCGGGCATGGAAGCGGGGTGCGCCGCGGGCGTCGAGAATCTGGGCCGAGCCGTCGCGGGCGATTCGCAGCATGTCCTCGAACGAGCGCACCAGCGCCGGATCGCGGCGGGCGGTGAAGCTCGCGGCCGGCTGCTGCGGTGTGGCGCGGTCCACCACCGGGTAGGCGACGCCCTTCCAGGCGTTGAGCCCGCCATCGAGGATCACCACCTTGTCGTGCCCGAAGGCGCGGAACATCCACCACACCCGCGGCGCCGAGAACATCGGGGCGGTGTCGTAGACCATCACCATCGTGTCGTCGCCGATGCCGTAAGCGCTCATCGCAGTGGCAAATTTCTCCGGCGATGGCAGCATGTGCGGGTAGGGGCTGGAACGGTCGGACTGCGCATCGATGTCGAAGAACTGCGCCCCCGGTATGTGCTCGGCGACGAACTCGGCAGCAGGATTGCGCTTGGCGGCGGGCATGTACCAGGAGCAGTCGAGCACTTTCACATTCGGATCGGCGCGGCGTTCGGCTAGCCACAGCGGGTTCACGAGAGGAGTCATTTTTCGAACGGGACCCTGATGGAGGGGCGGGGAGTGAGCCAGGGCGGCGTCGGCAGATTTTTCGACGTGAGGAATTCGGGATTGAACAGCTTCGACTGATAGCGCGTTCCGTAATCGCAGAGAACCGTTACGATGGTATGTCCGGGGCCCATTTCCTTCGCCAGCCGGATTGCGCCTGCGACATTGATGCCGGTCGAACCGCCGACGCAAAGCCCTTCGTGCTGCAACAGGTCGAACACGATCGGCAGCATTTCCTCGTCGGGAATTTCATAGGCGTCGTCGATCGGCGCGCCGTCGAGATTGGCGGTGACGCGATTCTGGCCGATGCCTTCGGTAATCGACGATCCGTGCGCCTTGAGTTCGCCGGTCTTGATCCAGGAATACACCGCCGCGCCCAGCGGATCGGCGGCCACCACGCGCACCGCCGGGCTTTTCTCCTTCAATGCCATGCCGACGCCTGCCAGTGTGCCGCCGGTGCCGACCGCCGCCACGAAGCCGTCGACGCGGCCCTTGGTCTGGGCCCAGATTTCCGGCCCCGTGGTTTCGACATGCGCCTGCCGGTTGGCGGTGTTGTCGAACTGGTTGGCCCAGATCGCGCCGGCCGCTTCGGTGTTGGCGAGCTCGTCGGCGATGCGGCCGGAGATTTTCACATAGTTGTTGGGATCGCGATACGGCACCGCCGGCACTTCGATCAGCTCAGCGCCGTAGAGCCGGAGCGCGTCCTTCTTTTCCTGGCTCTGGGTTTGCGGGATCACGATCACGGTACGGAAGCCCATGGCGTTGGCGACGAGGGCGAGCCCGATGCCGGTGTTGCCGGCCGTGCCTTCCACGATGACGCCGCCCGGCTTCAGCGCCCCGCGGGCGATGGCGTCCTTGACGATGTAGAGCGCGGCGCGATCCTTGACCGACTGGCCGGGATTGAAAAATTCAGCCTTGCCGAGGATTTCGCAGCCGGTCGCTTCGGAGGCGCGGCGCAGCCGGATCAGCGGCGTATTGCCGATGGCGGCGAGGGCGTCGGGGCGAAAATCCATCCGGTAGTTCCAGCGGGCTTCGCTGCGAACCGTACTGGCGCCCCGGCGCGGCTGCAAGGCGTTCTTATCACAGGAAAAGTCGTAAGAACCGGCCTCGACAAAGCCGCCAACCGGTGCGATTCTGCTGCCGGATGCGGAAACGGGGGGCTTTCATGCGTCGTATGCTTTTCTCGGCAGCTTCGGTCGCTGCACTGGCGGTTGCCGCCGTCGCCGCCGATCCGGCGCAAACCGTCTCGCTGACGATTTACAACTCGAACCTGGCGCTGGTGCAGGATACGCGGCACCTCGACATCACGGCCGGCCGCCAGCGGCTCGAATTCAAGAACGTCTCGGCACAGATCCGCGCCGAAACCGTCGCGCTGACCGCCCATGACCTCGCCATTGTGGAACAGAATTTCGATTACGACCTGTTGACCCCCGCCAAGATGATGGAGAAGGCGGTCGGCAAGCAGATCAAGATCGTCCGCACCAATCCGGCGACCGGCCAGGAGCACATGGAACTCGCCACCGTGCTCAGTGTCAACGACGGCGTCGTGCTGAAGATCGGCGACCGCATCGAGGTCTTGCGCGACGACGGCATCCCGACCCGCGTGGTGTTCTCGTCGATCCCGGAAAACCTGCGCGCCAATCCGACCCTGTCGGTGACGGTGCAGGCGGCGCAAGCCGGCCCGCGCGACGTGACCCTCAGCTATCTCACCACCGGTATGAACTGGAAGGCCGACTACGTCGCGCTGTTCGACGAAGGCCATTCCGCCATGACCCTGCAGGGTTGGATCACGCTGACCAATCAGTCGGGCGTATCCTACAAGAACGCCAAGACCCAGCTCGTCGCCGGGACGATGGAGACGGGTAGCAATTCCAATAACTATTACCGGCCGCAAAACGGCACAAGGATCGCCGGCAGCCAGGCCTCGGGCGAAAAGGGGTTGGCGGATTATCTGCTCTACGATCTGCCGGAACGGCTGACCGTCGCCGAGAACCAGACCAAGCAGGTGAGCTTCCTCGAGCTTGCCGGCGTCAAGACGCAGAAGGTCTACGAGTATCGCGCCAACTGGTTCAATGGCGATCCCAATCCCAATCACGCCGACGTGGTGCTGAACTTCACCAACCGCGACCGCGCCCTGCCCAAGGGCACCATCCGCGTTTACATGCGCGATGCGTCCGGCGAGGCCAAGTTCATCGGCGAGAATACGGTCGATCATTCGCCGGCCGGATCGGAAGTCGCGGTCAAGATCGGTGAGGCGTTCGACGTCACGGCCCAGGCGACGGTCGTGTCGTCGGAGCTGACCGATCGCAACCGGAAAACCCGCTATTCGATGTCGTATGTCTTCCGCAACGCCAAAGCGGTGCCGGCGACGGTAGAATTCCGCCAGGGCGGCATGTGGCACGATGCCGATGTCGAGAAGGAAAGCATCAAGGGCCGCCGCATCGATTCCTCGACGCTGGGGTGGAGCGTTCCGGTGCCCGCCAATGGCGAGACGGTTCTGACCTTCACCGTCGTCACCGGCTGATCCCGCAATGTTGAGGCGCGCGCTTCTCCTTGCGGGGCTGATGCTGGCCTTGCCGTCCGCCGCCCAGGTTTCGGAGCGGCCCGACAGCGTGCGCGTCACCGTTTACCATTCCGGCGGCGAGAGCGATCCCACCGAGTTCCGCGATCCCGATCCGCAAGAGGGGCTGGTGTTCGTTTCCGAGACGCGCACGGTGGAGGTGCCGGCGGGACCGGCCACCATCGAATTTCGCGGCGTCGCCTCCACCATCATTCCGCAGACGGCGGCGATCGACGGCTTGCCGGTGCCGCTGCTGGAACGCAATTTCGATTACGATCTGTTGTCGCCCGGCTCGCTGCTGGCGAAATCCGTGGGTGAAACGGTGACGCTGCGGCGGATCGATCGCAAAACCGGTAAGCCGGTGGAGCGCGTGGCCGTTGTCCGCACCGGACCGAATGGCGTGGTGCTCGATTTCGGCGGCAGCTATGAGGCGGTTGGGTGCAGCGGGCTGAAGGAAAGCCTGATCTTCGCGAAAGTGCCGGACGGCCTGCGCGACACGCCGACCTTGTCGATCCGCACCAATGCACCCCAGGCCGGTCGCTATACCGTCACGCTCAGCTATCTGGCGATGCAGGTGAACTGGGCCGCCAACTACGTCGCCCGGCTGCACGGCGACCGGCTTGATCTGTCGGGCTGGGTGACGCTGACGAATGCCAGCGAGACCAGTTTCCGCAATGCGCCGCTCGATATCATCGCCGGAACGGTGCAGCGCGCCGAAAACGAAGATAGTGCCGTCGAGCCGCAGCGCGTGGCGCGGACGGGGCTCTGCTGGCCGACGAACATCAATTGGGCCCGCCTGCGATCGAATATAATAGACGTGATTCAAGCCCTGGACGTCGGTCGGTTTCCAGATGCAACTATAGCGGAAGCGCAAAAACGGGTTGCTGGCGGCGAAATAGAAACGGTGGCGGTGACCGGCTTCCGCGCCTCGCGCGATCTCGGCGATTACAAGCTCTACAGTCTCGAGGGCACGACCGACGTGCTGGCGCGGCAGACCAAGCTTGTTCACCTGCTCGACCAGAAGGACGTGCCGTTCCAGCGGATTTATTACTACGCCCCGGCTGGCGATGAGGACGACCACACCGCCATGGTCGCTCTGCGGATGAAGAACACCAAGGAGAACCATCTCGGTCTGGCGCTGCCCGCGGGCATGTTCACGGCGACAGATGCCTCCGGCGACGGCGCTCCGGTCGTGCTTGGGCGCGCCAATTTCCGCGATTATTCCGAAGGCAGTCCAATCGAACTGGAGCTGGGGCAGGCGTTCGACGTCACTGTGCAGGAAACGAAGATCAGCGAGCAAGAGATCGGGTCCGGCGACAATCAGGTGAGGCGCGGCACTGGCGAAATCGTTATCGCGAACCACAAGGCTGTGGCGATCGATTTCGAATATCGTGTGGCGGTACAGGAGACGATCAAAGTCGTCGCCGAAAGCGTGCGCCATATCGCGACCCCCAACGGCCTGACCTGGTCGTTCCGCCTTGCACCGGGCGAGAAGAAGACACTGCGCCTGACGCTCGAAACCCGGCACTGACGAATTCGCTGCAGGTTACGGCGTTTTCAGCCAAGCGACAGACTGTGGAAACGTAAGGGGACTAAACCATCTCCCGTTAAGACGATGTCCCACGTTCCATGGGATCGGTTCATTCCTCCCGTCCGCGGATTTCCCCCCCCCGTCCGCGGTCAAGACCCTGAACCGGCAGAAACGCAAGGCCCGCACACCCCGGCGGGCCTTGTGCTTTTCAGGGATTGCCGCCGAATTTCGGTTCGCGCTTTTCCCGGAAGGCGGCGATGCCCTCGCAATAATCCGGCCCGAAATAGACGTCGCGCCTCAGCCCGTGCAGGTATTCATAGGTGTCGGGATTGACCGCCACCGCTTCGCTCAGCACCCGGATCGCCTCCTTGTAGGCGGCAATCGCGGCCGGCGAGCGCTTGGCGATGGTGCGGGCCATGGCATAGGTGCGCGCCTCGAGTTCGGCCGACGGCACGATCTGGTTGACGATGCCGACGCGCTCGGCCCGTTCGGCGGTAATCGGATCGGCGGTGAAGAACATCTCCTTGACGATGGTCAGCGGCAGCCGGCTGATGAAATTCTGGAACCCCGCCGCGTTGTACGGCACGCCCAGTTTCGCCGGCGTGATGGCAAAGCTCACGGTTTCATCGGCCAGAACGATGTCGCAGGCGATCACCAGCTCGCAGGCGCCGCCCCACACCGAGCCGTGCAGCATGGCGATCACCGGTGCCGGATAGGTTTTGATGGCGCGCAGCAGCCGTTCCAGCGGATCGCCATAGGGAAGGGGATCGATCCCGGCCTTGGGCAGTTCGTCGACGTCGTGGCCCGCCGACCAGACCTTTTCGTTGGTAGCGGAGCGCAGCACCACCGCGCGCACCCGCTCCTGGCGGAACTGGCTGACCGCTGCCTGGACATCCTCCACGAGCTGGCGGCAGAGGGCGTTGCGCTTGGCGTAATGGTCGAGAAACAGCGTGCCGACGTGGTCGGCGATTTCGGTCCGGACGAGCGGCATGGAGGCCCCCAAGGCTGCGAAACGGCGCCAAGGCTCGTCGCAGGCCTCGGCGAACACAAGCCGCAGGGCGCTCAACGCTGTCACGCGATTTCCGGTGGACCGGTGTCTGCGACTGAACCGCAAATGGCGTTCGCCCCGGAGGGGCGTCGTAAGCGGCGGTGTCTGAAAGAATGGCTCCCCGGGACGGATTCGAACCGCCGACCAACCGGTTAACAGCCGGTTGCTCTACCGCTGAGCTACCGGGGAACACTTGAGGGCGCGTTGTCTAGCGCATCTCGTGGGGCGTGCCTATATCAAACTCGGTCCCGCTTACCAAACCACTTCATGACAGAAAACCGCGACAAACGCGCCAGCATCCGGGTTGGCCGCCGAAAATTCCCCCTCCCGGGGTCAAAAACGCAGCGCGTGCTCCTGGGATCGGGGCTGGTGGCGGGCGGGATCGTCGGATTCCTGCCCGTGGTCGGGTTCTGGATGCTGCCGCTGGGGCTGATGGTGCTGTCGGTCGACAGCAAAAAAGTGCGCCGTGGACGCCGCCGACTCGAAGTGCGATGGGGCCGCTGGCGTAAGCGCAGCAAAAAGGCTGATGCGACTGGCGAATAGCGCAAAAAGAAAGGGCCAGGATTGAACCTGGCCCCAAGGCGTTGGGTAATGGTGGGGTGTCTTCAAGGGAAGACTTGGGGAGGATGCCGCCATAAGGTTAACAAACCCTTAACAGCTTGTTCCGAATGGGAAACAATTTTGGCGGGTGCTGAAACTGCGGCGTTTTCTCCCGTTTTCCTGGAAAAATTGCCGCCTACATCCGGTGGGATCGCTTTGAGGTTCGCTCATGCTGTCCCGACGTTCGCTTCTCGCCGTTCCCGCCGCGTTCATGGTTTCCCGGGTGTCGGCGGGCACTCCACCCGGTAGCTTGGTCAGCGTCCGCGGGACGCGCCTGTTCGTCGACGCCTATGGTGATTCGGGGGCGCCCCCGATCGTCTATGTCCACGGAGGGCCCGGGTCGGGCAGCTACGACGCCGGAGTTTACCAGGGCGAGCGCCTCGGCATGGCGGCGCGGCTACTGTGCCTCGATCAACGCGGCGTCCTGCGCTCTGATCCGGTAACGTCGGTCACCGTCGACGATCTGGTGGAAGACCTGGAGGCGCTGCGCCTGACATTGGGTATCCGCCGCTGGACGCTATGGGCCCATTCCTTCGGCGGCACTTATGCTACCCGCTACGCGGCGCGCTATCCCAGTGCGGTCGCCGGGCTGATCTACGAAAACTGCCCATTCTATCCTGAGGATACAGTGCAGGCGATGCTTGAAGCCTGCGCCGTCCTGCTCGAAACCAAGGGCGACAAGGCCGGGGCCATAGCCGCCCGCGCCAAAGCCAGCGCAACGATGTCGACGCATGACAAGGTGCAGGCCTATGTCGAGATCAGCCAGAAATTCGGCCCCGACCGCGACAAACTCTATGTCCATCACCCGGAGCTGTTCGGCTTCTTCCCGAAGCTGGTGGAGGCTTCAAAGTTGGGTGCGCTGTGGGGCCGGTGCGACACCCATTATAAGCTGGTCAGCCAGGATCCGACCCTGTTCGAAGATGTGCGGCCGATGCTGGCGAGGATCACCGCGCCGGCGCTGGTGGTCAAGGGCGCCTACGACTACGTCACCACTCCCGATCAAATCGCCGTGTTCCGGAAGGGGCCGAACCGAAGCGTGGAGGTGTTTCAGGAGAGCAGCCACTTCGTCCACGTCGAGGAAGCCGACGGCTTCGCGCGCTCAGTTTTGCGATTTGTCCGCAACAATCGCGCATAGCCGGACGGCGGCCGGGGAAGAGCCCGGACCAATCTGCTAAGTCCTTGAAAGGGAAGTGGAGGCGACGTCCGGAATTGAACCGGAGTACACGGTTTTGCAGACCGTTGCGTAACCACTCCGCCACGTCGCCTCAGAGGATCGGGCTATATCAGAAGCTTGCGCGGGACGCTATGCCGGGTTGTCGCGGGGACATCGGTGCGAGGTGCCGCAGGGCGTTGCCGCACCTGCCGCCGCTTCCTATATGCATCCCGTGCCGGGCTGACACATCGGCCCGCCGAACAGGCCGCTCGCCTGATTCGAACCGGAGGGGATCATGATGGGATATTCGCGCCGCCTGGGCTGGGCCGCTGCCGCTTTGTTGCTGTGCGGGACCGCCTATGCCGACCCGGCCAGTTTTTCGCTGATGGAAGCCCTCGGCGTCGCCTACACCACCAATCCTCAGCTTGCCGCCGCCCAGGCTTCGGTGCGTGCCACTGATGAAACCGTCGCGATCGCTAACGCCCATTGGCGGCCGTCGATTTCGGCCAGCGGTACTTATGCCTATAACAACGTAAAGGTCAGCGGTCAGGGCCGTTCCGTCACCTATCCGATCCAGGCCACGGTCGGGCTGCAACAGGAACTGTTCCGCGGCGGCCGCACGTACGCCGAGATCGGGCGCGCCAAGGCCAACGTCCGCGCCGCACGGGCAGAGCTTCAAGCGTCCGAGCAGACGGTGCTGCTGACGGCCGTGACCGCCTACATGGACGTGGTCCGCGACACGGCCATCGTCAACCTGCGCCACCACAACGTGGACGTGCTGCGGCGGCAGAAAGACTCCACCGCCCTCGAGTTCAAAGCGGGATCGCTGACCCGCACCGATGTCGCCCAGGCCGAAGCCCGTCTGGCCGGCGCCCAGGCGGCACTGACAGCGGCCGAAGGCCAGCTTGCGATCAGCCGCGCCAGCTTCCTGCAGGTGATCGGCCGGCCCGCCGAAACCCTGGACGAGCGCCCGGCCAATCCGTCGGTCGTGCCCGGGACCGAAGACGCCGCCCAGCAGAGCGCCAATCACGGAAACCCGGCACTGGTCGAAGCCCAGGAGATGGAAAGGGCCGCCGACTACGCCGTCGACGACGCCATCGGCGCCATGCTGCCGGAAGCCAACCTCCAGGGCGGCTACCAGTATTCCCAGCAATCCTATGCCTCGGCGCTCGGGGCCGGGCAGGTGACCCAGGGTGTCGGCGCCCAGTTGCAGGTGAACATCCCGATCTACCAGGGCGGCGCCGAGCAGGCCGCGGTGCGCCAGGCCAAGCAGCTTCGCGCCCAGGCCCAGCTCAATGTCTCGGTCACCGACCGGCAGGTTCGCTCGGCTGTCACCACGGCGTGGAATACTTATCAGGCGGCGTTGGCCAATATTGAATCCAACGAGGCCACCGCAAGGTCGAACGAGATCGCGTTCACCGGCGTCAGCAAGGAACAACGCGTCGGCGGGCGGACCGTCCTCGACGTCCTTAACGCGCAGCAGGAATTGCTCAACGCTCAAGTGGCGCTTGTCACCTCGCGCCGCGACGCAACGGTAGCGGCGTATCAGGTGCTGGCAGCATCGGGTCTTCTGACCGCGAAAAACCTGGGACTGAAGGTTACGATTTACGATCCGTTAGCGCATTACGAAGATAACGCTGCCCGCTGGATCGGCTTCGGCGAATGAGTGCATCACGATAAATTTCGCGCGTACCATGCTGAATGTTAACTCGTTCTTTGCCTTCTAGGATCAACTGTTCTAGGGTCTCATACGTAAGTCTGGCGGCCGGGAGTTTCGCATGGTTTCGAGTCCTCAGCACGAACCGACAATGGAGGAAATCCTCGCCTCCATTCGCAAGATCATTTCCGAGGATTCCCCCGAACAAGCACCTGTCGCAGAGGCGAGGCCCGCGCCCGCGCCGGAACCGATGCCCGTGGAGCCGGAAGCCGACATTCTGGATCTGACCCAGGAAGTTGCGCCCGAACCGCCGCCGGCGCCGCAGCACGTTGCCGAGCCCTATGTCGAACCGGCCCCGGTGCCGGAAAACGATGTCGTGTTCGAGTCGATTGAAGAGCCGGCGCCCGTGTCTGGGAATGGCGACATCTTCTCCGACCGCACCCGCAAATCGATCGACGATGCTTTCGCCTCCCTGGACCAGGACGAGGACTACGCCGCGCCGGCGCACGTCTCCAACCCGCTGCCGTCGGCCGCCTCTTCGGGCGCATCGGTGGAAGCGGTGTTTGAGCGCGCCGTCCACGAGGCCTTCGAACCCGTGGTCAAGCAGTGGCTGGGTGCCAACGCCCCGCAGCTGATCGAACGCATGAAGCCGCTGATCCGCGAGTGGATGGACGAGCACTTCCCGGCCCTGCTGGAAGGCGCCGTACGCGAGGAAGTCGCCCGCGTCGCCAAGGCACGCGGAACAAAGCGCTGATTTTTCGGGTAATCCGGGGATCAGCCCGGATAACCCCTTGACGGATCGGTGTCCGGGCTGGTTTCACCCAGCCCGGGCATTTTCTTTTTGGGTCTCGCGGACCCGCCCGGCCGTCAGAGGGGATTTTCATGCTCGACAAGACATTCAACCCGCAGGAAGTCGAAAGCCGGATCTACAATCAGTGGGTCCAGTCGGGAGCATTCCGCGCCTGCCGCCGGCCCGATGCCGACCCGTTCTGCATCGTCATCC
>NZ_JBWZET010000114.1:0-45036 GCF_056722145.1 Rhizomicrobium sp.
ACATGGGCCTGCTGCAGTTGCAATTCGGCCGTGTCTTCTATGGTGAGGATGCGCTCCTTGTTGCTGATATAGCTCGACATCGCGTTGAGGAGAGTCGTCTTGCCCGAACCGGTGCCGCCGGAAATCAGGACGTTGCGGCGCGCCGCCACGATCAGCGAGAACGCCGCGGCCATCTGGGCGGTCAACGTTCCGTTGTCGATCAGCCGCGGCATGGTATAGGGCGTCTTGGCAAATTTTCTGATCGACAGCAGCGGCCCGTCGACTGCACACGGCGGCACCATCACGTTGACGCGGCTGCCGTCCGCGGTGCGGGCATCGACCCATGGCTGCGACTCGTCCACCCGCCGACCAACAGCCGCGACGATCTTTTGGATCACGCGCATCAGGTGGGCTTCGTCCTTGAAGTGCGACGGTGTCGCCTCGATCTGACCGTAGCGCTCGACGAACATCGCTCGGTGCGTGTTCACCAGGATATCGGTTACGGTCTCGTCCTTGAGATATGGTTCGAGCGGCCCGAGCCCGAGCATTTCGTCGATCACCTCTTCGGTGAGGCGACGCACATCGTCGGGGTCCATCTGGATGCCTTCGGCTTCCAGCAGCGATCGCACGATCGGCAAGAGCTCGCGCACAAGATCGGCGCGTGTCAGCTTGTCGAGGGCGGCAAGGTTCAAGACTTCCAGCAGCTTCTGATGCAGCCAGACCTTCAGTTCGGTCCAGGCGGCGGCCGCCGCATAATCGCTCGACGGTGCCGGACGCGCTGTCCCGGCAGAACTGTCATCATCTTCTTCGGCAAAGAGATTGAACATAGCACCGTCACCAGCTCCTTAGCGCTTCGATGACCGGTGCCTTCTGCTCCGGAACCTCGGCATGCACGGCATCGTCGACCAATTCGGCGATCGCCTTGGCAAATCGCGACCGCGGCGCCAGCTCGACCGCGGCAACGCCCTCGTTATGGGACCGCTGGATCAATTCGAAATCGTCCTGCACCACGATGTTGATCGGGCGCCCGATCGCGGCACAAAATTTTTCCGGCGCGATGGCGTACTTCTTCTCCGCCATCTGGCGGCGAGCTGCGACGATGCGCAGCGGCAGCCGGTCGAGGCCGTGCTGTTCGAGCAGGATCAGGAAGCCGCGCGTGGCGTGAGCGGCGGGCACGCTGATCGGCGTGACGAGATAGATGCGGCTCGCAGCCCTCAACACGACGTCGGTCCAGGCCGTCAGAGCCACCGGCAGGTCGACCGTCACTGCCGGAAAGCGGGCGACGCACGACTGCAGCAACGCGTTCAGCGCCGCACGCCTGAGGGCGGTCAGCGGCATCGGCTGGCGCGGCGCGGTCAACACCTGCAATCCGCTGCTGTGAGCGGTCAGGACGCGATCGAACAGGCTGCTTTCGATGGCCCGCTGGTTTTCGATCAGCAGTTCCATGCCGGACGTCGCCGCCATATCCAGAAGCCTGGCGGCGCGGCCGAACTGGATGTCGAGATCGATCAGGCAGGAGGCACGCGCGACCTTGGACGGGTTGAAGGCAACGGCGGTGTTGACTGCAAGCGTGGTCGCACCGGCGCCGCCGACCGCATGGACGAAGGCAATGAGACGATGCGGTGCGGCCCCGCCGCCCAAACGCGCGCTCCGACCCGGCCCCAGCATCCGCGAGATCAACGACGTCTTGGTCATGGCCGTAAACTCCGCGGTCAGGCCTGGGTCAGCGGCACCCAGACGCTGCGTTCAGTGTGTAGCGCTGCCGCTATCACTGCCTCCCGGTTTGCCACTTTTGCTCTGGTCCATGTCTTCGGGCGGGATGGTCTGTCCTTTGCTGTAGCGGTCGATCGCCCGACCGGCGCGTTCGCCGTCCATCACCTGAGTGCCTGCACCCTGCGGAGCGTTTGGATTGGCGATTTGCGCCGCGATGTTCTGGCGGACCGATTGCCCTGCCTCGGGCACGCTTTGGTCCTCGGGGACTTCCCAGGCGCTGCACGCCGCCAGCGGCAGAACGAGGAGCATCACCAGAAGGTTATTTTTCGTCATCGTGGCTCTGCTCCCTAATTGGACTTCGGCTTGTCGGGCTGGGCCGTTTCCACATTGCCGGTCAGCAAATGCTCTTCCGACGTCGGCACATGAACCGAGGTGGTGGGTGAAGCCAGCCGATCGGCGGTTGTGGGCTTGACGAGATGAACGGTGATGATCAGCACCAGATCCGACTGGTCGTGCTGGAAGCTGGTGGAGCGGAACAGCGCCCCGAGGATCGGAACATCGCCGAGGCCGGGATAGCGCTGGGTGCCATTGGTGAAATTGTCCTGCAGCAGGCCGGCAATGGCGAAGCTCTGGCCGTCTTGCAGTTCGACGGTCGTCTTGGCCTTGCGCACCTTCAATGCCGGGATATCGTAGCCGCCGGCCTTGAACGACTTGGTGTCGTCGATCGAACTGACCTCGGAATCGATCGCAAGATTGACGAGCGATTGGCCGACTACGGTGGGCGTAAACGCCAGCCCGACTCCATACTTCTTGAATTCGAGCGAGACCTGGTTGACACCCGACGTGCCGCCTTGCGGCAAGGCTGCCACAGGGATGGGCACTTCGCCGCCGGCCAGGAAACTCGCGGTGTCGCCGGACAGCGCCACCAGATTGGGTTCGGCGAGCGTGCGAATCAGGCCATGGCGCTGCAAAGCGTCAAGCTGGGCCTTGAGCGTGAAATTGCCGAAGGTGCCGCCGGCGATCAGCGATCCCAGCGGGCTCACCGCATTGGCCGCTCCGACGGTGGAAGACACCGCATCGGTGCCGCTCTGGTACTGGAACAACGTGGAAATGCCGAGCTGCTTCATAGCCGACCGTTCGACTTCGGCGAACTTGACTTCGATCAGCACTTGTTGGGTGCCAGCCAATGTCATGAGATTGGCGACCTTTCCGGGAGCGAAACGTTCGGCGAGATTGAGCACCGCCTTCAGCCGGTCCGCACTCGACACCACTCCGCTGAGTGCAATGGAATCGCCGGAGGGGCGAACCCGGACGTGTTCCGTCGGCAGGAGCTCAGCAATGCGCGCCCTGAGAGAATCGACGTCATAGGAGACTTCGACGTCGACCACGCCGACCACGCCGCCGTTGGCATCGAGAATGGTCAGATTGGTGGTGCCGATGCGCTTGCCGAGAATGTAAATGCTGGTGTTTGACAGCGGTTGGACCTCGGCAACGTCGCGGTTGCCGACGTTCAGTTCGCCGAACGGACGTTCTACCCGCAACATGCGGGACTGATCGATCGGCACGGTCATGCGTGCCCGGATTTGCTTGGCGTGCAACACCATTTCAACCGCCGACGGATGCGCCGGGGCAGCGGCAGCGTCCCCAAGCGGCAGGAGCGAGAGAATGGCGGCGGCGGCAAGTGCCTGGAGCGTTGTGGTCATGGCCATCTCCCGAACTCAGCGGTTGTCTGAGGCTTGCGGCTGCGGCGGTTGCGTGCCGTAACGCACGATGATGTTGCCGCCTTCCCCATGCAGGGAGCCGCGACGGGCGAGATCGGATTCGCCGATCCGCGCCATCTCGTCCGCCTGCCCGTTTTCAGGATTGCGCAACGCCAGGCTCAGCGTGCCGGCCTGTTGCGACAGCGCCAGTTTGCTTGCTTGCTCCGGAGTGACTTCCACCGTCGCCGTGTGACCGACGACCGGCTTGGTGTGATCGGTATCAGCCAGCTGGTCGATGCCCAGAACCTTGACGTGCTGCAGCAGGACATCGGTGACAATGTCCGATTCCGTTGACCGCCCGATATGACGGGTGAGCAGGATATCGACATGATCTCCGGGCAGGATGAACCCCGAGACGCCGCTGACGTCATCGATCTTGACCGAAACCGCCCGCATGCCCGGCCCGACCATGGTCGAGAGAACCGGCTTGTTGCCAAGGCCTGACACCTTGCTGCGCAGCACCGGTTCGCCGCGAACCATCGCGACGATGGCAACGCGATCGTCGGCCGTCTTGGCACCTTTGAAAATGTCGTTGATAGAGCTGAAGGCGCCGCTGGGCAGCGACGCCCGCGGCCACGCCACCAACTGCATGTCCTTGCTTTTCAGGACATATCCGCTCGGGACATCCTTCAGCATCACAGCGACCGGCACAAAATCGCCGTCGGATGCCGGACGCGTCACCGACCCGATGTACAGGTGCATGACCACAATCGCAGCCACGGCCAAAACCACGCCGACGACGAGGCTGATAATCGCGCGCCGCATCACTGCCCCCCACACGAACACACTACGCAACACACGACATCTGCGGACATTTGTTGGCATTTTGTCCGCAGATACGACGGATTTGACGACGGCACGACAATGCGGTCGGCAGTCCCGACGACCGCCGCCGCAATGTCTTGCCAGACGCAGACCGGTTTACGGAGCCGTCTCGGTCGGCGTCGTCTTCGCGGTATTGTTGATCTGCGTGCCGATGGTGTTGGCGGGCGCCTTGAGATTGCCCAGCACCAGCCACCCGATCGCGATCGCACCGACGACGAGCGCGCTTGCCAGCGCAACCCATTCCACCGTCACGAGGCCATCTTCCGAAATTGCAAAGTCGCGGAAAGTCTTAATCACGGTTTCCCCCTTGTCCACAGTACCCACACAACGTTATTACTTGTGCACGTCGCCATATTAACCACATTTACTACGGTCTATCGCGACGATATCGATTCTCACAGTCTTAAGAGCGTTTGTTTTTCTACTGTATTTGTACTGTACAGTAACGGCTCACAACACGCTATATTAGATATTATGCGGCACACACTTGTCTGTCGCGTGCTGCACAATCAACACTGTCCAAGTTGACGCACCACCGTCGCAACCGGCAGCGACACTGCACCGCAACGGTTCGTTTGTCTCCAAACGAATTGGCTCGCATTGTTGAGAAAAGCAACCAAGTCTGCGTCTACAAACAACAATTCATCAGTCGCAAAGTAACGCGCAACCGCGTTTGCAAGCGGAACCGACGCCACGGCGTGCCGCGTTACAGGAATTTCTATTGCAGACACGCGCAACTAAGAGTTAGCCCTGCACCCAATTGGTCTGGTCCTTGGGGATGGAGCGACCGGCGTGCAATCGTTGTCCATGAGTTCCGACGAAGTCATCGGCAAGGTCGCCGGTGCCTTGCGATTGCCGGTCCGATCGCAAGAGGTCGCCCAGCTTTGCAGTATGGCGGATCTGCGCCAGCTCGACTCCGGCACCGTTGTCCAACGCTTCGGCGAGCCCGCAAGCGGCTTGTGGTTTGTGATCCGCGGCATGCTGGAACTGCGCCGCGAACAGTCGAATGGCCGCAAGTTCCTTTATAATTTGGTTTTTCCCGGCAATCTCGCTGACCCCACCGGCGCCCTCGATGGCCTGCCTTCATCGTTTGATTTTGTCTCTTCCGAGCCGACACTTCTTGTTCAGGTGCCGGTTAAGGCATTCCAACAGACAATGACCTCCTCGGCGGAGATGGGGCACGCTATCCTTCAACACATGTGTTTTGCGCGGCGTCTGAACTTTGTTCGCATCGGCGCGACGGCATTCCTGTCGCCACGCTCCAAGATCACCCGGCTGTTGGTCTATTGGGCGCATTTCTTGACTGACGGCCAGGTCGTCGCGGTCGAAATGCCCCTCAGCCTGACCCAGGAAGACATCGGCGCCTTCTGGGGGCTCAGCCGCTCGACCGTCAACAAGGAGTTCGCCGTCCTGGCCAAGGAAGGCGTGGTCGAGCCGCGTTATTGCGGCCTCGCCATCCTTGATCCGGTCCGGCTCTGCGAGATCGCCGCGACCGAGGAGCCATTCGACTTCTTCGAAACGACGATATTCCGCCAAGACCTGCCCGATTGATGCGAGCAGCCCGCTAACCAGCCAGTGACCTTCGGAACAGCCTGATCGATTGCAAGCAAGTTCGGACCTGCGGTGTGCCGACAACAGAGTCCTGCTCCGTAGGGCTTGCCCGATGGCGGCGATGGGCCGACGCGTTCAAGCCGCCCACCATGCGACATCCGACCGCGGTATTACCCCAGACGCCGATTAACCAATGACGCCAGCACCCTCCCATTCACTGTGTAACAATACAAATTGTCAATCGCACTAACATCTACTTACACTTGTGTTGAGGCTGTTCCCGCGCTCAAAAATACCCATATTTCTATCTTGGGTTATACTTTTCGAGGGAGGGAAGCCTGTGAGCCAGTTCAAGACGTCCTTTTTGATGGTCTCCGCAGCAACGGTGTTGGCGCTATCCCAGACGGCACAAGCCAATTTTTGCTCGGCGACGACCGATGCCCAGAAGGCCGCGTGCATCATTCAGGGTCTGAATGACTATGGGTTCTACGATAGCCCCATGTCGGCCACCATCACGGCCGGCGGCGAAACGGCGAGCTTCAACGCGTCGGGCACAGTTGATCTGATCACAAAATTCAACACGCTCTTTCCTGATACGAGCATGTCCCCCGGCGGGACCACTTCGACCCAGAAGTTCACCAAGCAATACTTCCCGGGCGTCTTCGGTACGAGCGGAGCGGGCGACGTCGCACTGCATCCCACCTTGTTCACCAACTACCCCCTGTTGAACACACTTCCGATTACGGCGTCGGCCACGATCGACGGCGTAACCATGACGCTTTCGGCAGCGGCAAACTCCAATACGATCGTGATCGATGCGCCAAAGGCGGGCCTGCACCAGTCGTTTACTGGCACCTCGCGATATGCCTCGCTGCAAAACCTTAACAGCTATATGGACAACAACAGCAGCTACGTTTTGAATTCGCTGCACAATGCAATTGCAGCCGCAACCGCCGTCGATCCCGTCATCGGCAACCCGCAGTCCTTCGTTCAACAGCTTTCATCGACCACTTACGGCTTCGGAACAGCCGTCGGCGAAGCAACCGCCGCACCGACCAAGTCGCCGGCAGATGTCCCTCATCTTGATCCCGTATTCTCCATGTCCATGGAGCCGCAGTACTTTGCCGCCGACGGTGTCGATGGCATCGCCGTCCACGTCCCGCTCGCCTATACGTGGTTTCTAGACAACCCCGGCTACGCGATTACGCTCGACATGCCGCTCAGCTTCGTGCGCCAAAATTCCTCGGACTCGATTAGCGGCGCGATCGGGCTTGGCGTTCGCATCCCGCTGACGGAACGCTGGTATGTTACGCCGCAAGCTCACCTCGGTGCCGTGGTCAGCTTGGATCGTGGCCCGTTTGGGGTCGGCAACTACGGCTCTGCGGTCTACACATTCGGAGTCCGCAGCAAGTACAATCTCTTCGCTTTTGACGACACGATTAAGTTTTCAATCATCAACTCGTACGGTTACTACAAATCGCTTGATGTGAAATTGAAGAAATACACGCTCGACCCGAAGATCTCGACGAACATCTACACCAACGGTCTGAGTGCCGAAACCGCATCCGACATCACCCTCTTCGGCCACCCGACGGCGTGGAGTGCCTATGCTCAAGATAATGAAATCGCCGGCACGCATTCTCTGGTGACGCGTTGGGAGGAATTTGGCGTCAACCTTGGCACCACTGGCCGGATGGGAAAACAGATTTGGGAGAGCTTCCAGGTCGGCGTGTCGGTGGCGGTTGGCGATTCCAATTATCGGGCAGTCCAGCTCAACTTAACAACACAGCTCTAGATGACCACGTCTGGTATTGGCGCCAGCCGGTCGGCTGCCGCGGCTTTGATCGTGGCCGGCGCGGTACTGCTCTCCAATTGCAGTGCGACCTATGTCGCAAGCGAGGTTTCGGCCCGCGCCCAAGCGACGAACGCGGGTATCGGCGAGGACGACCGCGAGGCTCTGAACCAAGGCAACCTCGCGCTTATCCGGGACAAATATGCCAATGCCGATTGGAGCAGCATTACGATCGCCCAATTGTCGCTGCTATGCGATGTCGAGATCAAATTCGGCGCCTTCGATCGCGCAAAAGCTTGCCTTGACCGCTACGGTCAACGCCTTCAATCCGGCGACAACACAGAAAACACCGCGCATGCACTGGAACTTATCCGAGGCAAGCGCGCGCTGATCGAACTCGCCATCGGCAATCCGGACATGGCACGCGCGTTGCTGACCGGTCAGGCAAGCCAGGGCGCTCAATACGTATGGGGCCTCGCCACCCTCCAATTGGCCCGCCAAGCCGCCGATCGTGGCAGTCCCGATGCCACCAAGTACAATGCGGACGTGCGTTCCATTGCGGCCCGATTGGCGATGCAATTCGATCCGGCACCGGTCTATTACGCCGCCAGCTTGTATGCTGCGGCCGGTGATTGCCAAGCATCGTTGGCACTGCTGAACGAACCCGAACGGCGCCTGCTTCGGGATTATGGCTTATCGTCAAGCCAAAATGCGTTCGGCTCGACGATACACGTCAAGCCGTTTCGGCTGGACATATTTGGTGAGTTCTCGTTCGGCGCGTTGATGCCGGTCACGTTCGCGCCGGCAGCAAACGTCTATGTGGAATATCTCGCCGCGCGCTGCCTGCATGAGGTTCATCGCGATGGCGAAGCCCGCCAGCGCTACGACACACTTCTCGATTATCCCAACGTCCAGGCATACCGCGACATCTACTGGCGCGCCTTGGCCGATCGCGCCCAATTGGCTGCCGCCGATCACGACACCGTCTCGGCTATCCAGGACTTGCGCAAGAGCGTCGACACCATCGAGGCAGTTCGCAGCTCGATTGCCACCGAACACGGACGCATCGCCTTCGTCGACGATAAGCATACGGTCTATTCGCGATTGGTCGAGCTTCTGATCCAGACCAAACAATCGAAAGCGGCGCTGGAATACGTCGAGCGCTCACGCAGTCGCGCCTTCGTTGACCTGTTGTCGTCACGCCAGCAGATCGGCATCACGGCGGAGGACGCCACCCTGGTTGCGGACAACGATCGCGTCGAAGCTGACTTGGTCGGAGCGTCCGCGATCGCGCCGGACGGGATCACTGCGCGCACGGCCGCGGTGGACAGCCAGCATGCGCTCATTCGACAGCGCGCACCGCGCCTGGCGCCTCTAATCACCGTCCCGCCCGCCCAGATCAACGATATTCAAGCAAAATTGGGTTCCGATGAGGCCGCCATCGTCTTTTTTGAATCGGGCCGCCGCTGGTGGGTATTCGTCCTTCGGGCGGATTCGGTTTCAATCCATCCCATCACGGCCGCCAACCTTGAAGCCGATATAGCGTCCTTCCGCAGTATTCTGATCAAGCCGCGCGCCAGCAAATCTGTCGTTGAAGCGCAGCAGCTTTATGCCGATTTGCTGGCCGAGCCGCTGCGCGGCTTGAAAGAAAAACGCCTCGTGATTGTCGCGACCGGCCCGCTGCATCATATTGCGATGGCGGCGTTGCATGACGGCAAGCAGTATCTGGTCGAGCGATATGCGATCAACACGGTTCCTTCGCTCAGCACGTTTCTGCTTTCGTACCCGCACCGTGTGGGCGCGGGCGGCCTGATTATCGGTGATCCGGGCAAGGGTGGCGAATTCGCTCTCCCACAAGCCGAGGAAGAGGCGCGCGCCGTCGCGTCTTATGCCCACGGCTCGAAGCTTTTGATTGGCCCCGAGGCGACAATCCAGGCCATCCGCACAAGCGCGACGGGGTATCGCTTTTTCCATTTCGCCGGACATGGCCTCTACGATCAAGATGACCCGCTCCGCTCTGCCATCATGTTGGCGCCCTCGTCCGGACGATTGTCGCCCTTGACCGCCGGCGATCTGTTCCACACCCGGCTCGATGTCGATCTTGCGGTGCTAAGCGGCTGCAGCACCGGCCTAGGCCAGATCACCACGGGTGATGATGTCATCGGGCTGGTCCGCGGATTTCTGTATGCCGGTCCGAAAACGGTGGTTGGGTCGCTATGGGCGGTCGATGACAGCAAAACAGCCACGTTCATGAAGAGCTTTTATCGCTCGTACCTGGCCGGCAAGCCGCCACCTGATGCGTTGCGCGACGCCCAACTGGACCAGATCAAAAGCCAGTCCGCTCCGTTCTTCTGGGCATCCCTCTTTGTCACATCCGTTCAGGAGTGATCAGTGAAAGGGCGCGCGCTGACATGGCTGTTTGATAGCCGCTTTCTCCTGACCCTGCTGGTGATTTCGGTCATCCACGCTTTGCAGTGCACGGGCGTCGGCGTGGTGCTGACGCCGGCAAAAACCGAACTCTTCGACCAGCTCGTCAAATCACGCCGCAATACCGTCGGCGGCGAGGCGCCCCCCGTCGTCAATCTGGCTTTCGACCGGGAGTCCCGCGCGGAATACTGGACGAAGGCGATGCCTGGGGCGTCATTCTCGCGGTGGCCGACCGTCACACCGCTGGCGATCGTTTCACGCGTGTTGGATCTGGTGAAGGCCGGATGTGAGCGCGCTGAACCGGAAAGAGCCTGTCCACGCGTCGTCATCGTCGATATCGACGTCGACGCAATTGGCGCCCAGCGAACGGAGCAGGAAGTCGCCGGCTTTACGCAAACATTGAAAGCTTGGGCCGGTAACCCGCGCCTGCCGCTGGTTGCCTTTGCGCGGGCGCCGGAATGGAGGGATAGCGGCGCGCTCGATGGCGCCAAATCGCGTTTTGTCCTCGCGCCCGCGCCGTCCTGGGACGCCATCGTCCAAGCGGCCCCCAATCTGACTTGGGCAGCCGGGGAGGCCCTCGCGGGCGAAGACGGCGTCGTCAGGCAATACGCCTATTATACCTGCGTCTATCCTCCGGGCTCCGATAAGGCCATGGCCCTGCCCCACGCCGCGCTCTACGCGCTGGCAGCATGGGCTTCTAAGCCCAACGACGCCAAAGCGGCTGTCGAACGCAGCGTATCGGGGCAGTGTCGAACGCCGGATAGCGACACGCCGGCGCCGTTCACGATTGCGATTGCACCTGACGCGACCTATCACGTTCAGGATCGCGTCGCGCTGATCGGTTATCATCTCGCCGATCCGGCGGAATTTGGCGCATCCCCCGTACTGACCGCGGAAAGCGGCGCCCCCGGAAGTCGCGCCGTTCAGGTGATACCGGTCCGGGTTCTCTTTGCCCCGAACGCGCGGGCGGATGTTGCCGATAACGCGATCCTCGTGCTGTCGTCGTCGCAGCCGACCTTCGAAGACATCCACTGGTCGCCTTATGGGCGCATGGCGGGCGGCCTGATCCTGGCCAACTGCGCCAGAAGCCTGATTCTTGATGGACCAATGCAGGGCCTGGGGCCGTGGCTCAGTGGCTGGCTCTTGCTGGTGTCTTGCGTCGGGATGCACGCCTTCACGCTCTTGATGCATCATCACCACCAACATCTGCGATTGCGCGCCGGACAATCGCCCACCCGGATCGGCAACGCCTTGCGGGCCGCAACATCCGCCGAGGGCGCAAAATTTGTCGCCCTGGTCGGCGTGTTCCTCATAGGCCGCTTCACAGGCCTGTGGCTGGCGCCTTACGCGATGTGGGAAAGCATCGCCATCATGGGATTCGTCGTCGTTCTCTATTCCCTTTTCAACGAGCTTTACGAAGCATGGAGAGCCCGAAATGACACTGTCTAGTGCCACGGCCGCATCCGCCGCTCTGGTTGCAACGCTCCTCTGCGCCGCGGAACCGTCGACTGCCGCTTGCCCGGCGAAGAAAGCGGTAGCCGGTGTGGTGATGACGTTGGCGGAAAGCGATGGGACGCTCTATTTCCTTCGCGGCGGCAACAAGATCGCGGTCTATGTGGCGCAGGTGATTTGTGACGGCGACAAGGTTGGTCCGATGGGCGGCAAAGGAAAAATCGGCATTCAACGCGCCGATGGTAAAATTACGTATTACAGCCCGAAGTCCAAGCAAAACGTCGTGCGCGCAGTCGGGACAAAATTGAAGGGCTGGTCGTTGATCGTGAATTGGATCAACGAAATCGTGCCGCGTGTGGAGCCCTACAGCATCATGACGGTGGGGCGCGATGCGCCCGATCTCAAGATGTCGTTTGACATCCAATCGCTGGCCCAAAGCCAGGCGAAGATGGCATCGGGGCATACGGGCCTTTATGTGCGCTGGAAAGGCGGCTCGGGGCCGTTCGCGTTGACGCTGAGCGATAGCGAAGGCACCAATGTCAAAGAACTGACGGGGCTTCCTGGTGGCGCCGCGTATCTCGACGTGCCGCATGGTTTGGGCGCCGGGCGCTGGACCGTGACGCTGAAAGACAAGAATGGCGCCCAGATTGTCGGCGCGTTCGACGTCGATGCGGCCCACAAATTCGAAGGCACCAACGTCGCCGCGCCGTTTATGGAACTGAATATGGCGTCGACCGCCGTGAAAATGGCCGACGATCCGCAATGGGCATTCGAAGCCGATCAAATGGTCTATGCGGCGCCTGGACAGGGTCTCGACCGCAAGCCGATCTACCGGGTGATTGCCTGCAAATCCTATGGCGCCAACCCGCCCGACGATTGCCAATAGACTTTCGCCGAATGGAGCGAACAAGCGGGTCGCGTTGATCCCACTTCCAGGCGCTACAGATGTACCTTCAGCCCGATACTGAACAGGCTGTCGGTGAATTCGACCGGCAGGTTTCGGGTCGTGCGGCTGCTGTAATTGTAATTCGCATCAAGGCTCATATAGCGGTTGACGAGATAGCTCACCCCGACGCCGGCACCGGGATATCCGTCGCTGCGCGACGACCCGACGTAGCGGCTGTTGGTGTAGGAACCATAGGCATGGATAATGACGTCGCGCCGGAATTCATAATCGGCACTCAGCATCACCCCTCTGTCATCGGAGACCGACACGCCATTCAGCGCGACGTTGTTCAATACTCTTCGCCCGCTGAGATGCGCCGTGAGGACCGGCATCACATACCAGTCGAGCTGGGCGCCATAATCGAAACCTGAAACATCCTTCAAGTAAGGTGACGAAAAATCCTGTTTCAGATAGCCGGCATAAATTTCGCCGGCAATCAGATGGGTGACCTGGAGTTCGACACCGCCGTCGAGACGATAGCCGTGCGATCCGCGATGCAGTCCCGAACGATCGAAGTAGCGGTCGTAGTCGCGCTCGTCGTAGCTCGCCTTGATGAACGCCGCATAGCCCGGCGCGAAATCGTAGTAGACCTTGGAATAGGCCTGATACTCGGTGTTGTCGCGATCGTCGTTATAAAGAAAGCCGCCCAAATTCCGCGGCGTCCGGGTCCAGTTATAGCGATCGATAGCGCCGCCGATTTCAACCCCAAGCTGGTTCGGCTGATAGCTTGCCGTCACGTCGCCGTGGGCCTGCCAATAGCGGTTCGGCGCCGCCTGGGCGTTGCGGTCGGCATCGACAGACGACCAGAATTCATGAAACTGGCCGAAATTGGCATGCGCCTTCGCCAGCGCGGTGTTTGAAATATTAAGGATGCCGTCAGCCCCAACGTTCCAGTCGACAAGGTTCTGATCCTTGTTTTCGAGGTAATTGCAGTAATTGAGCCCGGCATAGAGTTCCAGGTAATGACGGCGCCAGTTCGATTTCAACCGCGCACTCGGCGATACGGTCAGGATCCAATCCGATTTGCCATCGTTGGTGCGGAAGATGTTGTCGTCAAAATTGGCGGCAAGGTCGGTTGACGGGTAGAAGGTAAAGCTTCCGACGCGCAGGCCGACGGGATCGAAATCGGGGCGGGCCCGGCTGGTAACGCTTTCATTCTGCGCCGGCGTCCCGGTCGAAACGGGCTGGTTGTCTTGCGCCGCCAACGCACTCTGAGCGCCGACCGCAGACATGCACACAACGGCAGCCATGCCGGCAGCCACTTTCGAACCGCTCACGCTCCCCTCCCCCCACAACGTCGCGCCCGAGTATCAGTCCTCGAGCGCGCCCCCACTTCCAACTCTACACCCTATCCGCGGGAACCCCGTTTTTACAGTCCATAGCGGTGCGGGAATGCCGATCCGCCAGTTATGCTGGCATCGTTGCGACACGGCACATTGAAACTCGTTGGCTTCACTGGCTATCTCTCATGTGCGCATTCATCGTCATTTCTAGTGAATGCAATTCGCAATAACGGCAGTCCGTAGCGTCTTTGGCGACAGGTTGAGCGGCCGCCGCATTTCGTTCTTTGGCGGGCGACACTTGTTGGCGCGTCTTAAAACCGCAAGCGCCCAGGGCCGACAGTTCGGTAGGCTGACGGCGCAAAACGATGTACTTTTGCTCGCGCGCAACAGACATCGGGGGCGGCGTCGTGGGGGTGATGTCATGAAATCGGCGTCCAGAATTCTGACCCTGGCTGTCTTCTTCGCGCTGGTCCTGGTTGGCGCGCCAATGAATGTTGGGGCCAGCTTCGCGCAAGGCAGCCTGCCCGGCCCCTCTCCGCAAACCCAGACAGCGACGCAGCCGCCTGCGAGAGTCACGGCCCCGCAGCAACGCGGCCCATCGAGCATCACCGACACGCACTATCGCTTGGGGATCGGCGACAAGCTGAGAATTACGGTCTACGGCGAAGAGGACCTCAGCGGCGAATTCGTCGTCGACAGCACCGGTCAGGTGCAATTGCCGCTCATCGGCACGGTCAGGGCGGCAGCCCTGACGATCAGCGAATTCAATGCCGAAATCCACTCGAGCCTGGTCCGCTACCTGCAAGATCCACGGATCAACATCGAGGTGTTGAATTACCGCCCGTTCTACATACTGGGCGAGGTCAACAAGCCGGGCGAATATCCTTTCGAGAACGGCCTCACGGCTCTCAGCGCTGTTGCTCTGGCTGGCGGCTATACCTACCGCGCCAATGAGGACGAGGTTTACGTCCGCCACGAGGGTGAGAAAATGGAACGGACGCTGCCGGCCGATGGATCAACGAGGATCATGCCGGGCGATATCGTTCGTATTCCTGAACGCTTCTTCTGAACCTCGTCAGACGTTCCGATGCCGTGAGAAGGCCTGCGCCGTACCGACACCCAATATCACAGCGAACGTCAGGGCGACCGCCGGCAACTGCAGACTGAAATCCACAGCGGAATGGACACCGACAAGGACGGCGGCGCCAAAGGCTGCCAATGGGAAGGCGCGGTTGCGCTGACGCACCCAGACGCCGCGCAAACATACAAGCGCCAACCACGCCAGACCAGTCCATAGAACGATCGCGGCGGGCACGCCAAGCCCCGCGGCCAGTTCGAGATAGTCGCAATGGGCCTTGTCCATCACGAACGGCAGGGGCTGTACTTCGTATTGCGGATAGGCGTCCTGGAATGTGCCGAGGCCCTGCCCGAACCAAATATGATCGTGGATCATACGCTCCGACGCCGACCACAGCACCGAGCGGATTTCATCGGCCTTGTCTGAACTCCACAACAAACCAAAGCGTCGAGCCAACGTCCCCTCGCCCGAGGCCAGGCCATAGGCCAGCAAGCCCAGTCCGGCGGCGAGGAAACCCGCAAGCAACCGTCGCGCATTGGTGGAGCGCGCCACCGGGATAGATGCGACCGTCATCGCGCCGAGTGCACAAAGCGTGGCAACAAATCCGGCCCGGGACCCGGAAATGAGCACGCCTCCCAGGCACAGCGCCGCCGAGATCGCAAGGAACAGAGTTTCGAATGAAAGGCGCACCGATGGCGATGTATCATCCTCGGGATCGTCGGATGCGCCGCGATGTTCCGAGGCGCTTGCAATCAACGCCGCAAGTGCCGCCACAGCAGCCATGCCGCAATAAGTCGCGAAGCTGTTGTGAAGCAAGAAAGGACCGGAAACGCGGGCAAGTTGTTTCGGCGCGCCATAAAGGAGCTGCGATTGGTCGGTGCCCAAGATTGCCTGCACAAAGGCATACAGCGCATACGCAGCGCCGATGAAGATCACCCCATACAGCAACAGCTTTGCCGATTTTGTCCTGGATGTCAGGAAGTAGGCGAGACATCCGGCAAGCCCGTAGCTGACGAGCTTCTCGAGTTCGAACCGGCTGCGCCAAGGCTCCAACGAAATCACCGCCGCGACCGGCTTTCCCAGAGTTTCCGACACGGAGTGCCATAGCGGATGGGCCAGATTTGGCGGCGTGAGGGGAACAGTCTGAACATAACCCCACGCGAGCACCAGAACGATCAGGACCAAAGGAAGAACGACGGCGGCGTTGATCCGCAGATGCTCGTCGCCGCCGCGGAGGAGCGAAAACGCCCAGAGTGCCCAGCACCCCGCGATCAAAAGATGCTGCAGGCCGGGCGCCCAGGCGACGGCGCCACCAAACGGAAACGGCGCCCAGGCAAGCGTCAAAAGCAGGAGGGCGAAGGCACCCCATCGCAGCGGCGAGACCGTCTTGAACTGGGTTCCGCTCATCGCTCAGACGCCTGCAAATCATGGCTGCGCTCGTAGGACAGCCAGCGATTGATGAAGGTAATTTCCAAGGGGTCTGTCGAATACGCGCGGGTCACGAGCGCACTTCCGCCGGCGCTGGCCAGCAACACCCGCAGCTGCGGCCGCAGGGTCGGCTCTCGCCAAAGCACCCTGGCCTGATCCAAGGCGCGACTTTGGCTCGCCGCATCCAATAGCGGCCACAGCGCCGCGGACTGGCGCGCGAGCGATCCGGACAGCCAGTAATTGTGCGGCGCGAGTTGCAGCGCAATTGCAAGACAGCGCGCGGCTTTCGGGCGATCACGGTCGGCGTAGATATGCGAAAGCAGCAGCCAACCGCGCGCCGACGCGGGTTGCGCCACCAGACCCTTTTCCAGATCGGGCACCACCGACAGCGCTGGAGCACCGGCGTGAATTGCCGCTTCGGTGCGCGCGATCACTGCCGTTCCGTCCCGGTCGTCGGCACCGGCGAGCACCCGTTGTGCATTGGCGTAGGCGCGTTCTGGCATACGAACCTGCGCGATCATCATCGTCGGGACTGGGACTGCCGCGTCGAGTGCGAGCCCATCCTGCAATCGGATTGGCGCATCCGCCAGCAGCGCTATTGGAACGAGCGCCACCAAACATAGAATGATCCGTCTCGCCAGCCGCATCTCAGGTGTCGTAATATTTGTTGTAAGTGTTGTAGGATTCGTAGCCGTAATTGTAATAGTAAAATTGACGACTGTTGGTCCGGGTCACGACCATGCCGATGATGGGCGCTTCCACTTTCTTGAGCTCCTGGATGGCGCTTTCGACCGCATCGTGCAGCGTCTTGTTCCAGCGAATTGCCAACAATACCGCATCCACATGCCGGCACATGATCTTGGTGTCGGCAACCGGCAGGATCGGCGCGGAATCGATGATCACCAAATCCGCCATCCTGCGCAGCTTTTGCAGCCGGTCCTGCATGGCCGGCGACGTCAATACGTCCGCCGGGCTGGCCGATGTGGTCCGGCACGCCATCACCATGACATTGCTGCGCGGATCCTTGTCGAGGAACTGCTCGATCGGTGCATCGGGATCGTTGCGCATCGCCGCTGCTGCCGCCGAAGAGCGCGACAATCCAAGCATCCGAATGACCCGCGCGCGGCGGAAATCGCCGTCAACCAGCACCGTCTTCAGTCCACGGCTTGCGGCAACGCGCGCCAGCGAAATCGCCAAGGTCGTCTTGCCCTCCGACGGCATCGCCGACGTGACCAGCAGCACTTTCGGAGGCTGCCCCCGATAGGGAACGGCAATCCCGATCATCGCCGCGCGCACCGCCTCGGCATAGGACGAGGTCGGCCGATCGACGACGATGTCGGCAACCCGGCGCGAGCGTACTTCCGGGACGGTCGATAGAACGGGAATGCCGAACTCACGTTCCATTTGAATGGTCGAGCGAAACGCGCGGCCGAGGCGCTCCGCAAGTCCGGCCAGCATCAGGCCGAGGAGGAAACCGGCTGGAATGGAGGCGCCAATCGACAACGGGATGTTAGGATAGCTCGTGTGCGGCGGCGGCTCGGCACTCGACACCAGGCGCGCATCCGAAGTCTGGATGCCTTGCTGGTTCTGTGTCTGGTTCAGCTTTCCAAGGAAGGCTTCGTACATTGCCCGCGCGGAGACGGCGTTGGATTGCAGCCCGGCCAGCTTTACCGAGACCTGGTTTTGGCCCGCGCCCCGATCCTCGAAGTCGCGCAGGCTGTGCTGCAATGACGCGACGTGCGCATAGGAGGTTTCGACATCGTTCCGACTGGCTTCGACGACCCGCTGCACTTCCTCCGAGATCTTGGATTCCAGATTTGATTTCTGGGCCAGCAAATCCAACATTTTCGGGTGATTGGGCGTGTAACGCGTCGACAGGTCGGCAATTTTCCGATTCAGCTCCGCCTCTTGCTCCCGCAATGTCGAAACCAAAGTCGAATTCATGACCTGCGGTGCATTGGCCGCATGACCTTCGCGCGCCAGCTGCGCCAGCCGGTCGTAGACCGACTCCTTCTCGGCCAGCACCGTCTTGGCCAGGATCAGCTGGCTGTTGATGTCGGCGATCTGCTGCTCCACCACCGAGCTGTTGCCGGTCGTGGTGATGTTGTTCTCGGCTTTGTACGCCTGCACTGCGGCGTCGGCGGCCTGAGCCTGTACCGAAAGCTCCTTGATGCGCCCGGCGAGCCACTGTGTCGCCCGGCGGGTGGCCTCGTATTTCGCCTCGAGCTGATCGTCGACATAGGCGGTAGCGATCGCATTGGCGATTTCCGCGGCTTTGTCGCGGCTTTCGGATTGGAACGCGACATTCATCGTTGTCGAATAGCCGACGGCACTGACATCAAGATGTTTGAGAAAGGCTTCAACCGTCCGTCGGCGCACTTCGTCGCGGCTGCTGGCGTCGTCCTGCAATCCGGCTGCAGTCGCCAGGAACGACAGCTGCTTGAAGCCTGAAAGATAGCGCAATGCGGCACGCCATCCCCGGAAGGCCGGATTGAACTCCGCGTCGTTGACCAATCCCAGTTTGTCGACGACACGGCCCGCCAGCCGTTGCGATTGCAGGATCTGCACTTGATTTTGGACGGCAGCTTGGTCGGCCGGCAGCCCTGAAAGAACAGCCGATGTGTCTTCGACATTATTCTTGCGCTGGTCCAACATGACGACGGCCGTGGCCGAATACTGCGGCGTCAGTTGCAGAACGAACGCCGTCGCCACTATGACCACCAACACCATGGTCCCGAAGATCAATCGGGAGCGAATGCGAAACATCCGCAAAATATCGGTCGCATCAAAGCCGGCAGGCTGCTTGCGCGGATCGGATGGACGACTGCTATCTGCCGGCATTGCGCACATCCCCCTTCATCGTTCCCCATGTGCACGACCGCATCCCAGCGGCAGCAAGCCAGGGCACGAAACGCTTTTGCATGGAGTGGGAAGTACCGCCCCCCCCTAGGAAGGGTTCGGTATCGCGCGCTACAACGAATGCTCTTGACTGAATTCCGCGCAATGCAGGCATTTGAATTCATTGCCGCAATGCAGGAACGCTTCCCCCCATTTACTCCACGCCACCAAGGCCAAAATCAACACTCACCAAGCCTACCCGATCTCTTTGTCGGACTATTTTTGAGGCCACGTTATCCAAACTCTAGCAGAAGAAATCGCCGAAAAAAAGTATCAGCGCAGACACCAACATGCGCTGTCAATGCGAATGACTGTTTGTGAAATGAATTGTTCGAAAGCGAACTGTCCAACCAAGACAAAGCGATCCAACGCGCTCGCCGAGCAGATCATTACTTCTTTCGCTGTCGCACCAGTCCGAATGACAACAGCGTAACAAACCGACAACACATGTGACATATTGAATAGTTCTAGACATTCTCAATATTCGTCTTCACTGCGCGCTTTTTTTTGTTGAATCCAGGTGGAACATCAACATCAACTATACGCTCAGGTCTCTGTGGCGCTGACGTCGGTCCGCGATTGCGGGCAAAAATCAAGAACGAGCGTCATGGACTAGGGGGGCGTATGCGTGTCGCTGTGTACGGGCTTGGGTACGTGGGCGCCACCGTGGCTGCCTGCACCGCGAGTTTGGGCCACGACGTAACCGGTGTGGACATCAGCGAGACCAAAGTCGCCGACATTAACGCCGGCCGCTCGCCCGTCGCGGAACCTGGATTGGACGAGATGATGTCAGCTGCCGTCCGTGACGGCCGCTTGCGCGCCATGATCGACATCGGTACTGAGCTGAACGACTGCTCTTTGGCAATAGTTTGCGTTGGCACGCCAAGCACGCCAGACGGCTCCCACAATATGAGCTTCATCGCCGAAGTGTCGCGCCAAATCGCGGCGGCAGTGGATTGCCGACGGACGCAACCCTTGACGGTCGTCTATCGCTCGACCATGCGGCCCGGAACGACCGAGGAGCTTATTGCGCCGATCTTCCACGAAACACTGAACGGCGACACGGGCGTGGTCGACTTGGTTTACAATCCCGAATTCTTGCGGGAATCCACTGCTATACGGGACTTTTTCGAGCCTCCGAAAGTCGTCGTCGGCACTGCGGACGGCAATCACAATTCCACAATCGATCAGTGGATCGACACAATCACCGCACCGACCTTCTATACGCGATACCGCGATGCGGAGTTCGTCAAATTCGTCGATAACGCCTTTCATGCGCTGAAGGTGTGCTACGCCAATGAGGTCGGGCGCGTCGGCGCCCACCTCGGCCTCGATACCAAGAAAATCCACGACATTTTTGTCGCCGACACCAAACTCAACATTTCTCCCTACTATTTCAACCCGGGCAATGCGTTCGGCGGCTCGTGCTTGCCCAAAGACGTACGCGCACTACAGAAGATTGCCGCCGATCTCGGTGCTGCGACCTATGTCGTGGATTCGCTGATCCAGACCAATGAAGCGCACAAGCACTTCCTGTTTACCGAATGCACGAAGGGGCTGTCGCCCGGCGCATCGATATTGATGCTCGGCCTTGCCTTCAAGGATCGCACCGACGATCTGCGTGAAAGCCCAAACATCGACTTGGCGCGCAAATTGTTGAACGCGCGATACGACCTGTCGATCTACGATCCCTACGTCGTGCCGTCGCGCTTGTTGGGGCAAAACCTGGGCTACGCGTTTTCAAGCCTGCCCTCACTGCGCAAGCTTTTGATTTCGAAAGAAGACGCCCAGGCGCGCCGCTTCGACCTCATCATCGACCACCGCAACTGGACCAAAGGCATGGGCCTTCAGGCCACGCGCACCTTCTACACCGAATTGATGCGGGGACCATGAGCTCGGCTTGGCAGGATAGTTCAGCAATCTCGACCGTTTCGGCGCCGGCCGTGCCGAAGGCTCGCGTGCTCATCATTGTTGAAAATCTGCCGCTGCCGTTCGATCGCCGCGCCTGGTCCGAAGCAACAACGCTGGCCCGCGCCGGGTATCAGGTTTGCGTAATTTGTCCGAAAGGATATGACGCGACCAAATCCTTGGAAGAGATCGACGGCATCAGGATCTATCGCCATCCCTTGCCGCGTGAAGGTAACGGCGCCTTTGGGTATCTGTTGGAATATTCCGCCGCCCTGTTCTGGGAATTCGTCCTGAGCCTCCGTATCTTTTTCACCCACGGCTTTGACATCATCCACGCCTGCAATCCCCCGGACCTGATCTTCCTGATTGGTGGCTTCTTCAAATTCCTGTTTGGCTGCAAGTTCGTTTTTGACCATCACGATCTTAGCCCGGAGCTCTATCTGGCCAAGTTCGGCCGTAAGGATTTTTTCTGGCGCCTGATGGTCGGACTCGAACGCCTGACCTTTTCAATTGCCGACATGACGGTCGCAACCAACGCATCCTATCGTGCGGTTGCGATCGAAAGAGATCGCATGGACCCCAAGCAGGTCCATATTGTTCGGTCCGGCCCCAATATGACGAAAGTTCGCGAGGTTGCGCCCGATGAAACCTGGAAGCGCGGCCGCGGATTCCTGGTCGCCTATGTCGGCGTGATCGGAAAGCAAGAAGGCCTTGACCTGCTCATGGACGCGGCGCGCTACATCAAGATCGCGCGTGGGCGGAACGATGTTCAGTTCGTCATCGCCGGATCGGGCCCGGAATGCGGCGCAGTCGAACAGTTGGCACACCAGATTGGTGTCGACGATATCGTCACCTTTACCGGCCGCATCAGCGACGATGACCTGTTTTCCCTGCTCTCCACCGCCGACGTTTGCGTCAATCCCGACCGGCCCAACGCGTTGAACGACCGTTCCACCATGAATAAAATCATGGAATATATGGCGCTTGGGCGGCCGATCGTGCAATTCGATCTGACCGAGGGACGCGTTTCTGCCCAAGGCGCCTCGCTTTATGCGCACAACGGCGATTGCGAGGACTTCGGCGATAAGATCATCGCCCTGCTGGATGATCCGCAGCGGCGCAAAACGATGGGCGAACTCGGCCGGACCCGGATTCTCAAGGAACTTGCCTGGGAATACGAAGCGCCCAAGCTCCTTGCCGCCTATCGCAGCCTGCAGAGCGGGGACTAATGTGCGGCATTCTCGGATGGGTTCTGCCGCATAGCCGCCGCCAAGATGACGCGGTGCTCCGACGGTTGCTGGGCACGATCCGGCATCGCGGTCCCGACGCCGAGGGCGTGTTCATCGAGAATTGCGGCGACAATCAGGTGGCACTTGGCCATCGCCGACTTAGCATCATCGATCTCTCCGCCGGCGCCCAACCGATGCAATCCGCCGATGGCCGCATCACGCTGGTTTTCAACGGCGAAATCTACAACTACGTCGAACTGCGCCAGGACCTTATCCAACGCGGGCATGTTTTCCGCACATCGTCTGATACCGAGGTCCTGATCGAAGCCTATCGTGCTTTCGGAGCGGCTGCGCTCGACCGCTTGCGCGGCATGTTTGCCTTTGCGCTGTGGGACAGCGATAGGCGCACATTACTGATGGCACGCGATCCCTTCGGCAAGAAGCCGCTGTTCCTGACGCACGCGGGAAACGACCTGCTGTTCGCTTCGGAAATCGAACCGCTGCTGCAGTTTCCCGGGCAGCGCCGGCGCTTCAACCGCGATGCGCTCGGCGGCTATTTGGCGAACCGCTACGTTCCCGGCCCCGAGACCTTCTTCCGCAATATTGAAAAACTTCCGCCCGGCAGTTACGCCACCTTCAGCGATGCCGGCCTTTGCATCAGACGTTATTTCGCGCCGCCGCTGGCGACAACCGAACCGCAAGCAATCACTTCGCGTGATGCCGCGGCGCGCGTCAGGAGCGTCCTGGAAGATGCTGTTCGCATCCGCATGCGCAGCGATGCTCCGTACGGCGCCTATTTGTCGGGCGGCATCGATTCCTCAGCGGTTGTCGCCATCATGGCGGCGACAAGCTCGTCGCCGGTCCGCACCTTCAGCGTCGGCTTTTCCGAGCAGCGCTACTCCGAGCTGGCCAGCGCCCGCATGGTCGCCGATCAGTTTGGCTCCGATCATCACGAATTGGTGGTGACCCCGGAGATGTTTCTGGAGGCATGGCCCGACGCCGTCCGCCATCGCGCCGCGCCCGTTACCGAAGCTTCGGATATTCCGATCCTGCTTTTATCGCGCGAGGCGTCTCGCCACGTAAAAATGGTGCTGACCGGTGAAGGCGCCGACGAAATGCTCGCCGGTTATCCCAAGCATGGCGCCGAGCCGTGGGTGCGGAGGTATCAGAAAATGATCCCGGCCCCGCTGCACCGGCATTTGTTCGCTCCCGCCTTCAAGCGTGTATTCGGTTCAGCGCGGCGACTGAAGATTGCGTTCGAGGCTGCGGGAGAGCGGGATTTCTCCAGGCGCATGCAGTTCTGGTTCGGCGGAACCCCTGACGAGACAGCCCGCTCGCTATTACGGGGCCAGCCGGCCCTCGCCACAAACAATCCATTCCCATATTCGCTCCAAAGCGCATCCGCACTGCGGCGCATGCTGTTTTTCGACCAGACCTCCTGGCTGCCGGACAATCTCCTTGAGCGCGGCGACCGCATGATGATGGCCGGTTCGATCGAAGGCCGAATGCCATTCATGGACACCGAGTTTGCCAAAGTGGCGGCGAGCCTGCCCGATCATCTCCTGCTCGGAGGAAACGGGGGAAAGTCGGTGCTGCGCCAAGCCCTCCGCGATATTCTGCCGCGCGAAATACGGACCCGGAAAAAAGTCGGGTTTCGCGTTCCGTTCGATGTCTGGCTGAAGAATGGGCCATGCCGCGACATGCTGCGCGACTTCACGGAAAGCGAGAACTCGCGCATCGCACACCTGTTCGATAAGCGGATTCTGGCGGCGTTGGTCGGCGATTTCCTGACCGGCCGACAGCCCGACGTCAAAACCCTATGGTCCCTGATGAACCTCGAACTGTTCCTGCGCTTGTTCGGCATCGACACGCAGGAATTCGATCAAGCCTAGCGAGGCAAACACGGTGAGTTCATCCGAACCGACAATCGACGTAAGCCCGGACACCGCAGATGAACGCAGCGACGCGTTCCTCTACCTTCTGCTGGCAGCCTTTGTCTTTGAAAACGCTGCTCTAGCTTTCATCAATCAGAACATTGACACGCTGACCGCCGGAACCGTCATGTCGGTGCAGATGGCATTGACGTTCGGCGCAGTCCTATACCTTGCCGCGCGCTGGAGCAGAATTGACTGGCGGATCGCCGGTTGGTTCGGCGTGTTCCTCTTTTTTGCCGCGATAAAGATCGTCTTCACCGGCGAGGTCAACTTCCGCTTTCTCTACGACATCGCAATTATTCCGCTTTTTCTTCTGCTCGGCAGCACGGCAAAACGATTCAATGGCGCGTTCCTGGTTGGCATTCTGCTTGTCATGGCGGCCGGCGCCGCCTTCGAAATGGTCCTGCCGCAAACCTATGCCGCGCTTTTCAACCCAATGAAGTACTACTATTTCACACGCGATTGGATGGCGACGGACATGGGTCCCAACGCGTCCGTCTACACCGACGCAGGCGTATACATCGGGGCAAACCGGGCCGGCGGCAGCTTCTTCGGCGCCTTTCATCGCCTTGGCTCGTTCTATCTGGAGCCGATATCGCTGGGCTACTATTGCCTGGTCACGGCAATTGCAGTGTTGAATGCACCTCGCTGGCCGCGTTGGCTTCGCGCATCGCTTTACATAATGTGCCTCGCTATCGCCATTGCCACCGATACCCGCGTCGCGGCGTTTATGGTTGTGGCGTTCGGCTTGCTGCGACTTCTGTCAGGCTCAACGCTACGCGGGATGCGCGGCGCCCTTCTCATCGGCCCGTTTATTCTGCTGCTCCTCCTTTTCCTCATCTACCCATTCACCGCGCACATGAAGGGCGACCTTGGACTGCGCCTTTCCATCACCGTCGCGACGCTTTCCCACAGCTCGGTGAGCAGCATACTCCTCGGCGGCGTCAATGCGCGTGAAGCCTATGACAGCGGCATCATTTATCTCATCGCCAACATGGGACTGGGCGGGATGCTGGTCTACCCGCTGGTCGCGGCAGGCATCTTGCCCCGAAGAAACTTGCATCCCGGCGTGGAGGTTATGGGCCTCTTTTACCTCCTGATCACCCTTGTTTTCAGTTGCGCGCCATTGTCGGTGAAGACTGCGTCCCTGTTCGGGTACACCATCGCCAGTCTGCGCGACCGCGAGGACGACCAGACGGATGCGTGAGGGAGCGACTTATGCCGAATTGCTGACGCTGATCGTCTGCACGCGCGGCCGGATTGAGCCCCTGCCCCGGTTGGCCCACTCCTTGCGGCTGCAAACCTCTCGTGCCTTCGAGATCGTCCTGGTGGACCAAAACCCGCCTGGCTATCTCGATGACGTGCTCGCTGAGTTTCCCCAGGACGTCGCGCTGAAGCACGTCCACTGCATTCCAGGGCTTTCGCGGGCACGCAATCTTGGGCTGGCTCACGCGGCTGGCACGATTGTGGCGTTTCCCGATGATGATTGCTGGTATCCGCCCGACGTAATCGATCGCGTGTTCGACCATTTCCGGGCTCAGCCCAATCTCTCCATCCTCACGGGCCCGACACATGACGAAGCGGGGCGCGACTCCAACGGCGCATTCCTGCGTCGCAGGCAAACCGTAACGCGCGCCAACGTGTGGTGGGCTGGCAATTCCAACTGCATCTTCGCCCGCCGAGAGGTGTTCGCGCGGATTGGAATGTTCAACGAAGAACTCGGCGTCGGGTCGGGAACACAATACGGCTCCGGCGAAGAAACCGATCTTCTTCTGCGGGCGATCGCCGCCGGTGTGATGGTCGAATTCATCGATACGCTGTACACGCACCATCCCCAGGTCGTCAGCAGAATGGATGCATCGACCGTGTCGCGCACCCAGTCCTATGCGTGCGGCAATGGCCGCATTCTGCGGCTGAACGGTTATCCGATGCACTACGTGCTTTATCGCTCGTTCAAGAACACCGTTGCGGCGCTGCTGGCATTGCTCCGGCTGGATTGGCGTTTCGCCTGGTTCAAACAGGTGTGGATTGTCGGCACCTGGAAGGGCTATCTCGCCCGCCGCAGACCCTGAGCAAAGCGGTTGCGGATCGGCTCCAAGGCCGCGGGCCGAACGAGCGCTGCCGCCACCACCCAAACACTGGACCCAACGACCGCGCCCGCCAGCAAACGCATCACCGCGGGCCAGGCTCCAACCGCCATGACCGCACCAGCCGCCGCGGCGCCCCCAGCCAGCGCCATCGCGGCCGCTTTGATGAACTCGCGGAGATCGATGGCCACAGCCATTCGCCGGCGCGTCAAAACGAGGCTTGCGGCGAGCCCGATAATCATCGCGGCCAATAACATCATCGCCGCCCCGGCGGCCCCGAATGGCGCGATCAGAAACTTTGCCAGGACAAACAAGGCCACCAAGGTTGGAACGTAGGACCCGGCCTGAACCCAGTTGTTCTTGTGCAGATTGAACACATTGTCGAAAATATTCGATTTCAAATTCTGGGCAATGAACGCCAACGCCACCAACGGCAACACGACGACCGTCGCCGCATGATAGGCGGGCGGCAGGAATGTTTCGGCCAGGGTCCGCGCCAATGCCCAGAGCATGGCGAAGGTGCCGAGCAACAGCAGATTGGTGAGTTCAAGCATGTGGGCGAGAAATGCTTTCGCCTCAACGGGCCCGCGTTCATCATATTTCTTTATCAACTCGGGCAAAGAGCCCTGGTTGATCGAATTGGCGATGACGTCGATCGGCTGGCGTCCCAACGCGTACGCTGCCGAGTAGACACCGAGCGCCGCAGCGCCTCCCAAGTCATTCAGCAGAACCCGATCGAGACTGGTCGCCAGATACGTCACGATCGAGACGAGGATCAGCGATGAGCCATAGTGCAATCGCTGCCATGGCCCGGCTGCCGGCTGTTGCGTGTCCGGCGCCAATCCGACGAGGCTCGCCGCCACAGCGATGAGGCCGCACACCAGCGTTGCGGCAGACGCGGCGAGACTGACTTCACAGAAGTTCAGCGCGCCGGATCGAACCGTCAACCAGACAAGCACGACCTGCAATACGGCGCGGGCGGATTCGACAACGCTGAACACGACCAGTCTTTGCTGCATCTGGAGCGAGGAAAGGCCGATGCGCTGCAACGCCGTGGTGAGGACGTATGCTCCGAGCGCCAGCGAAAATTCCGGCCGGCGTGCAAGCGCTACCAGGGCCGAAATACCCAAGGACGCCAAAAGCGCCAACGCCGTGGAGCCCGCATACAGGACGTAGGAGATCGCCAGCGCTTTGCGCCAGCTTTGGGGTTGGGCAATATCGAGCCGCAGCAAGGCAAACCGGATCCAGCCGGAAAACCCCATGTCGATCATCTCGCCCATGGCAATGACGAGCGCATAAAGACCGAGTTCGACCGGCGTCAACCGGTGCGCCAAATAGACCAGCAGCACGAAGGACGACAGCCGCGGAAGCACGACGGATGGGGCGTACTGGAGGGTCGATCTGATCAACAAGGATCGACCTCGCGATCCTGGCGCAACGAAAGCAGGTGCGTGACGACACCCGCGCGGTCGTCGTGCGCCATCGCGTTCCAGCGCGCGATATTCTGCCGGGCGGCGGTGGCAGCAAGCGTGCGCCATTCGCCATCGAGCAGCATGCCGGCGATCGCAGACGCAGCTGAATCGGGATTCGCGGTGTCGATGTGAAGACCCGAACTGCCGAGCACCTCACGGAATACGGGACCGTCCGGTGCGATGACCGGCATTCCCGCATACTGCAGCTCCAACATCGGCAGACCCAGGCCCTCCGCCACCGAGGTGCTGAGCACCATATCGGCACTTTCAACGATTTTCTTGATCTGGCCTGCATCAAGATAGCCGTGGAGCGTCACATCCTGAGCGGCGCTGATCGCCTCCCATTGGCCTGCCCACCCCTTCCGTCCAATGATGTCGTAGTGGACCGGCAATCCGGTCAGGCGTGACAGGGCCCGGCAGATCGCGACGGCGGCGGAGTAGTTCTTGCGCGGCTCGACGGTTCCCAAAGATACGATCTTCAGCACGTCTGGCCGCGCCGGTCGGTCATCGCGCCCGGCATCCGTCAAAGCGAACAAATTTTCGACGGCGGGACGGAACACCAGAACGGTGGCGTCAGGGGCGCAGACCTCGCGCAGTTGATCGGCCGTATTCTGTGAGTTGCACAGAAAGAGGCGCATCTTTCGTATGGCCCGGCGAAATTGCGGCGCCAAATACAGGCGCGCCGCCAGGTTCAACGGGGCCGGACGCGTCAGAAGAAAAATGTCATGAACATAGAGGGCGCAGGCGACCTTGTTCAGCGGGAAGAACAATGAGGGCGGATAGCCGGTGAACAGAAACGTCTTCTCGGTATTGCGCCGCGCCAACGCCGGAAGGCGAAACAACTGCGCCACAAGAATTGGCAGCGTGCCGGCACCTGCCCAGACCTGCTCCAAATTCAGCGGATGAAGCGCCGTGGGAGAGAAAAGCGTCCGCGCGACGCGCTCCATCCCGCTGTCACGCCGCCGCACATAGGTGAAATCGGCAATAATGTCGGCAGCAGCGGGGTTCATGATCCAAGTTCGGGAATGTCACCGCATCAATAGGACGTGCAGGATGCGGTCAAGCAACCCGGGCCACCACCGCCACCGCCTGGAACGAAGATGAAGCCGCCATCGTGCGGGCCACCGCCACCACCGCCGCCGCCGGATTCCGTGCCGCCTGTCGGTTCCGGTGTTACCTCAGGCGTCACCTCGGTCACCTTGGCAATTTCGGGAACGCCAAGTGACTTCGAGTTCTGGTCGAAACCGTACCGCTCGCAGGGAAGTCCTTCGTTCGCCACGGTGGCGGCAATCGCGTCGGCGGCAACCCGGTTGGTGGCTTTCAAAGCCGAGGCGGCGCGCGCCAGCGCCGATCCGACAATATAGGGCGAGATGCCGGCGTGTTCCGCTTCGACGATCAATGCCGCGGTCATGTCGCGAGTCTGGCTAACGCCATATTGGGAAATGCCGTATTGCAGCGTAGTCGATAACGCCAATTCCACCTGCTCACAGGCGCCACTCTGGCCATTCAGAAGGTTCGCCAGCATCTGATCCAGCAACGGCCACCGCTCCTTCAGGTAGCGCGGAACGCTCGTCGCTTGTTTCCCGACCACCGAGACGTTGGACGATGCGGCCTTGCCGGCGATGCGAAGAACGCACGACATCGGACAATTCGGCGGAAGGTCGACGACGTTGTTGACGGGTGCCGACGAGAAGGGGGTCGACCGCTTGCCGGCCGTAGCATCACCGGGAAGCGCCACCGACAGCAACAGCGTCGCCGCGGCTACGAACCCAACCGACCGCGCCAATCCGAATTGCGCCATCTTGTTCCCCCCGGTGCTGGCCAACGGCCGCCATCACCACCCGAAGATAGCCTTGATCCTCGGGAATTCAAAGACAGGGAAAAGCAAAGCGACGGGAATGCCGAGTCCTGGCGACTTGCGAAGACGTCTCGGTAAAATCTTGTCGATTTATTTTCAAAGACTTGCTGGCTCGCCTCTGCGGCCAGGACCCCATCCGAGACAATAATCAGTCGTGGATATCGCGGGGAGAGAACGGCCGTGGGCTAGAACAGCCGTTCTTTCACCCGGATGATGTCGCCGGGATAGACCTTGGTGTTGGCGCTGGCGGGGACTTCTTCTTCGTTGTCGTGGCCGGCGCGGCGGACATAAACTTCATTATCGTTGGCGCGATAGGTGTAGCCCCCCGCCAACGCGATGGCTCCCAGCACGTTCAAGCCGCTTTCGAACGGATACTCGCCGGGCTTGTTCACTTCGCCGATGATGTAGAAGGGCCGGTAATTCAAGACCTCGACGCTGACCTTGGGGTCTTTCAGATACCCTTCCTGCAGCGCCTTGACGACCTCGGCGACAAATTCGTGGATGGTCAACGTCGCCGCTTTGACTTGCCCGACCAGCGGAATCTGCACCTGCCCCGAGCCGTCGACAAGAAATTCACCGCTGAGATCTTCCTCGCCGTAGACGGTGATCTTCAGTTTGTCGCCAGTACCGAGGCGATAGTGCTCATCGGTGATGGCTGCCGGCGCAACCGGAATATAGCTCGCCGGCACCGATGTCGTCGGTGTGGTCTGCGGTAAAATCCGGCTCGGACCAGGCAATTCTTGCGCGATCGTAGCGTGCAGCGTCGCCAGCAAAAAAAACATGACGGCGATCGCGATCCGAGAGTGCAGGAAGCGGCTCATGTTTGTCTAATGTACCTGAATTGGACACCCATCAAACTGGTGCAAGTGTTCTGCCAGAATTTCGCGGCGATTATTTGTCATCAACCTGAAGGAACGTGCAACTCTCTGCAATGAACTTGACCGCGGTAAGTCTTCCGGTCGCATAGGCGCCGGTGTCGATACCAATGCGATTAGGTTTCACTATTGGACGTTCACTTGGCGAATGGCCATGAACGACGATTTTGCCGAAATCGACCGTGGAAAGAAGAAATTCCTCTCGAATCCAAAGCATATCGTCAGGGGACTGCCGCTCAAGTGAAACGCCCGGGCGTATCCCCGCGTGGACGAAATAGTAATCTCCCACCAATTGAAAGTACGGAAGGCCGTTTAGAAACACCAAGTGTGCCGGGGGTAGCGCCGCGGCGAGGGCGTCGCGTGTTTTCTCCAGCTCTTTCGCATCGGAGAACATCGGCGGCCGGATGCCATAGCTCAGCAACGTCTCGGCACCGCCAAAACTGCGCCACGCCTGGTAGGTTTCGGGATTATTGAGAAACTCGAGCATGACCTGCTCGTGATTGCCGCGCAACTTGATGATGTCCCAGCCCGGCCGCTCTAAGCCGATCAGGCAATCGACGACTGCTTTTGTCGCTGGGCCGCGATCAACGTAATCACCCAGGAAAATAAGTGTGCCGGTGGTGGCATCAGCCCAGATTTTCTCCAGCAGCAACTCAAGCAGATCGGCGCGGCCGTGGATATCGCCCACGGCGTAGACGCAGCTTCCATCTGGAACACGGGCTGGTGCGCGCGATTTTCCGATCAGTCGCCTCAGCCAACGCGAAAAATCTTCCATAGCGGTCGATCATCAAGCCCCGCTTACACATATCCCAACTCGAAAATCGAAACCAATCGGATGCGCAACCCCTTCTAGGCGCACCTTGTCTCGGTTTAATGGTTGATCCGATGCCTTGGATTTTAAACAAACAATGGAAAACTTCGTTTCAAGTACAACGGCATAGCCTAACTCAGCCGCAAAAGCCCCGCCCCTACGCTCGTCCCTGCGAAATCCGTGGGGCGGACGATGAACTGGGTCGCGAAGTACGCCGTCGTGTTAGCGGCAGCCCTTCTGGGCGGATGTGCCACATACGCGCCCGATGCCATGCCCGAGGCCACGGCAATGCCCGTGAGCTTGGCTCAGGCGCCCGCACCGCCCGGCTTTGTGGCATTTTGCTTGCGCTTTGCTGGCCAGTGCACCAGCCCCGCCGACGCTCCTGCGACGATCGTCCTGACGGATCAGGTCTGGCGCAGCCTCCAGCGCATTAACCGCCAGGTGAACAACGACATTTGGCCCCAGGACGATGAACGCCATTACGGACGCGCCGAATACTGGACGATCCCAACCGACGGCTACGGCGATTGCGACGACTATGCGGTCACCAAGCGCAAGACCTTGATCGATGCGGGCTTCCCGGCGCCAGCGCTGCGCTTGGCTGTGGTTTATTCCCCCACGGCTGGGCGCCATGCCGTGCTGACGATTGCTACCGACAGAGGGGACTTGGTGCTCGACAACCTGCGCAACGACATCGTGTCGTGGAACGCAACCGGGTTCCTTTGGATCGAGCGTCAGGATGCGTCCAATCCCTTCAAATGGGTCGCGCTCCAGCCCGTCAACCACGGCAACGTGGCGACCGCCGGCACACCGCCGGCCGACCAAGGTCAAACGCCATCGGGCGCGACCGCAGGGCTGACGCGGATGGTCGATGGTTCCGATCTGGTACTTCGCCCGCACGACTAAACCGGCGACCTGTCGCCGCTCCACCAGACATCGTCGGCTAAACCCATCATCGCGATCTGCGTCTGATACGCATTTGCTGGCGATCATCTGCGGCCCGGCCAACGTCAGGGCGGCCAATTTGGCCAACGACAGGCGTCGCCTGGCACCAAAATGACCGAAATCGCGTCGGTGACCTAATATGGGACGTTCAGTGCGCCGTTCCACTGCACGGGGCCGGAGCGGTCCCAAGCTCTGAGGTCGCTGCCATTGGCGCCGATGTGCCACTTGAGCACAATGCCGATCGTATCGGTACCGCCGCCCTCGACTTCGTGGGTGTAATTGAGGCCCACGGTCGCCGGCCACTCTTCGTAGGGAAGCACCTCGAAACTCGCACCCGGCATGGACGTGTGGCCGCCGTGGGTCATCGAGACGTAGTCGTAGGTCACGGCCAAAGCCATGTTGCTGCCGGGATAGATCGAGGCCCCGGCGCCGCCGTACCAGCCTTCAAAATCACCGCTGTAGGCGCCGCCTTTAACACGCAAGGTCAGCAATTTGTTGAAGTAGTACTCGCCGAATACGCCATAGCTCTCCGCACTGACCGAACCGGAGGCGGTGAGGCCGTTGATGTTCACACCAGCGCCAAGCCGGTGATAGGCGACGGACGCGCCGAAAGTACCCATACGGTCGCGAAAGAACACGTCCGCCGAAACGTCGGTCAAGTCGACCGAGACGCCTTTGACGTCAAGATGCTTGTCGCCGCCGCTAATCTGCGCCTGCAGCCCGGGATTGCCGAACGAAACCAAAATATCGCCGCGCCCGCTGAAGGCATTGAGATCACCTTGCGAAAGGTGATCGTAGCCCACCGCGACCTGCTCGCTGGCGTCCACGGCGGACGCGCCCGTCATCACCAAGACGGCGGTCAACGTGGCGGCGGCAACACCGGTGTTCTTCATGGACGAATCCCCCTTCAGATCGTGCCGTGAGGCTACACCCCTGTGCCGTCAGGACAAGTCGGTCCGATATCGATGATAGGCGGCCCCCAGCGCCAAGGCTGTTGTATTCCTGCATCCTGGTAACGCGTCATATTTTCGAAGTTCCGTAAGGAAATGGGAACGCTCGGCGATGTGGTGAATTGTTAGGCGAAGAGAAAGAAGGAGAAGTCCATTGGGTCCGACGATCGCAGCCGACGGCACCACCGAGGCAGGGCGGCTGAGCGGTGCCCGCATTCTTGTTGTCGAGGACGAGTTTGTCATCGCCATGCAATTGCAGTCGCTGTTTGAAGAAGAAGGCGCGCAGGTTCTGGGGCCTTACCACAGCCTTGCGGAAGCACTGGAACACGCCGGAAGCGACGACATCTCCGCGGCGTCTCTCGACCTGAACCTCGGCCATGACAACGCCGCGCCGGTGGCGAGCCTGTTGGCCGAGCGCGAGGTCCCCTTCATCTTCTACAGCGTCAAAACGGACGATCCCGTTTTCCAGGCGTGGCGTCATGTGCCGTTGGTGCAGAAGCCGGCCCCAACCATGGAACTTGTGGAAGCCATCGCCGGCCTCGTTCGTCGGCGCAGTGCTCGCGAGACCGCTTAGGCGGCCATCAAATCCCGCACCCGATCGGCGACGGCAATTCGCCCCGTTTCTGCCGGAGTAATGAACAGGCCCAAACGTCGAGCTGCGATCCCGGCGCTCGTGCTGCTGGTGACGCGCACGAGAGGAATGGCGAGGATCGGCCCAGCGAGTAGCGGCACGAACCACCACAACGTTGCCGGAACCCATTCGTAGATGGCGACCGCGGAAGCCAATCCGATCAGCGTATGGAGCGCGAAGGCGCGGGCGATGACGAGGGTTTCGACGCGTCGCTCGCCGCGGAACTGACCGCCCCACCCTTTGGTCTCGCCGAGCATGATGCGCACCACGAACGCGCTTTGCGAAAGCATCGAGATCGGCGCCAGCAGCGTCGAGAAAGCCGCTTCCAGCAACACGCTGGCGCAGGTGTTCCAACCGCCGCCATGCGCGGCCCGCAGCGCTGGATCGCGCAGCACCAGGGCGAGGGCAAAGAGCTTCGGCCCATAGAGCAGCACCACCATCGCGACGACCAGCGAGACGAAATCGAAGGTATGCGAAACGCCAAGCGCGAGAACCGGATAACGGCCGACATAGATGACGGGCGCGATGTCGGGTTGTTCGGTGACGACGAACACAGAGACGATCAGCATCACCAGCCACAGCGGCGACGATACATAGCTCATGACGCCGTTGAAGAAATGGCCGCGGCTTTCGGTCGTGAAGCCTTGTCCGAAAATGAGCTGCAGGTGTTGCAGATTGCCCTGGCACCAGCGGCGGTCGCGGATCAGGTGATCGATCAGCGTCGGCGGCGGCTCTTCGTAACTGCCTTCGAGCTCGGTAACGAGATGCAGATGCCAGCCGGCCCGCCGCAGCAACGCCGCTTCGACGAAATCGTGGCTGAGTATTTCGCCGCCGAGCGGAGCCGGACCGTTCAGTTTTGGCAGTCCGCAATGTTCCATGAACGGCTGGATGCGCAGGATCGCGTTGTGGCCCCAATAATTGCCGCCAGGGCCTTGGAGCAGCGACAATCCAGTGGCGTAGATCGGTCCGTAGACGCTGGAGGAAAATTGCTGGATGCGGGCGAACAGCGAATCCCGCCCGACGAGCTGGGGCGCGACCTGGATCAGTGCGGCGCGCGGATTTGCATCCATCAGGCGCACCAGGGCGCCGAGCGTGTCGCCGGTCATCAGACTGTCGGCGTCGAGCACGACCATGTAGTCGTAGAGCGCGCCCCAGTTGCGGCAGAACTCGGCGATGTTGCCGGCCTTCTTGCCGCTGTTATCGTCGCGATGGCGATAGAAGACGGCCGGTCCGCTTTCGTCCTGCAACATCTCCCAGCCGGCCGTTTCGGCGCTGATGCTGGCGGGTTCGTTGGAGTCGCTGAGGATGTAGATATCGAAGCTGTTGCCGAAGCCGTCCGACAAAACGGATTCCCGCACCGTGCGGATTCCGGCGATAAGGCGGGCGGTGTCTTCGTTGCGGACCGGAAACAGCAAGGCCGTGCGCGAGTGCAACGGGGTGTCGGCGAGGGGGCGATCGAGCGTAAAGTCGACCAACCCTCGCCAGCGCGCATAAGCGCCGAGCGCAGCGACCCAGAAGGAGGCGCTGATCCAGGCGAACAGGATCGAGACCAGCACCAGAAAGACCGTTTCGAGGGCCGTGAGACCGTCGATCCTCAGGATTTCCCAGAGGCGCGACATCGCCGCGGCCGTGGTCGCCAGGACCAAGCCGAGAAAGAGCCAGCGAAGTGTGGAAAGACCGCCAGCGTTGCGGGTCACGTCCGCCGCGAAGCGCGCACGTCACGCGAGGGCACCAGCCCTTCGATGAAGGCGCGATAGAGGACGCCCAGCATACGGCGCGGAGTCCAGATGAGGATTTCTTGCGTCGGCATCGCGCGCGGACGCGGCGGCGGCGCGGTCAGGGCCGTCGGCAGTCGGCGAGCGGTATCGGGCGCACGTTCCAATGGTCTCTCCTTCTCGTTGGCGCGGTGCGTCGTTTAATAAACACCGGTGCGGCGGTGAGGTCCGCAAATGCCACAGATTTGTCACCTGTCACAGAGGCTTGTTACGCTGTGACGCAATCGTATGTAGAGACCGCTCGTGGCGACAATTCGTCCGTATTGGGAGATTTTTGGGTACACGGGTGCACTACACAGAAATGTCCCATTCCTTCGATTATCTTTAAGGACATTCGGTGTTCGATGAATCACGCCGCAATCTGACCAAAAAGGATAACGCGTTGCCGATTTCCCGACGTTCTTTCGTGGCCGGACTGGTGCCGTGGTCGATTGCGGCCTCCGCGGCGCCCAAACCGCAGGCGGCGAGCCTCAGCTTGGGGCTGGCGCACCCTTTCAGCTTCGAACGTTTGCGAAATATGGCGCGGGCGCGCGTGGGATCCTCGTACAAATCGCCCGATCGCCCGGCCCAGGAAATTGTGCAGACGATCAATTTCGACGTCGCCCAGAAAATCCGCTTTCGTCCTGAGTTCGCGTTATGGGCGAACGGCCCAGGCCCCTACCCGATCCGCTTCTTCAACCTGCGTGAAACAGTGCGCGAACCCGTTCACATCAACCTGATCGGCGGCGATAGTGCCCGTCCCATCGTTTACGACCCACGCTATTTCGATTGGGGCAATACCGGCCTCAACAAGACGCTGCCGCACAACGCCGGCTTCTCCGGTTTTCGCGTCATGAACGGGCGCAATGTCGAACGCGACTGGCTCGCCTTTCAGGGCGCCTCGTATTTCCGCGCCGCCGGCAGCGACGACCAGTACGGGCTATCGGCCCGCGGCATCGCCGTCAACACCGCGGCAGCGAGCCGGGAAGAATTTCCGATCTTCACCAATTTCTGGATCGCCGAAGGCGCGACACCGGATGCGCCGGTAACCATCTATGCCCTGCTCGAAGGTCCCTCCATTGCCGGCGCTTACAAATTCGATGTGCGCCACGGACATGGCGACGTCATGGACGTTCACGCCGAGCTGTTCGCCCGCGCCGACATCGAACGCCTTGGCGTCGCGCCGCTGACCAGCATGTATTGGTATAGCGAAAGCAACCGCCATCAGGGCAACGATTGGCGCCCCGAGATTCACGACAGCGACGGGCTGTGCTTGTGGACGGGTTCGGGCGAACGCATCTGGCGACCGCTCGCCAATCCGCCTGGCGTGCAGACCAACTCCTACATGGACAACAATCCGCGCGGCTTCGGCCTGATCCAGCGCGATCGCGACTTCGAGAACTATCAGGACGACGGCGCCTTCTACAACAAGCGCCCGAGCGTCTGGGTCGAACCGCGCGGCAATTGGGGCGAAGGCGCCGTTCAACTCATCGAAATCAACACCAGCGACGAAATTCACGACAACATCGTCGCCTATTGGGTGCCGAAGACCAAGCTGGCGGCGGGCAAATCGCTGACGCTCGATTACCGGCTTTATTGGCAGGACCCCGAGCCGTTCCTGCCCAAGTCGGTCGCGCATGTCGTGGCGACGCGCCGCGGCCGCGCCGGGATTGCCGGATCGCAGGGCCAGCCCGGCTTCAAGTTCGCCATCGATTTCGAAGGCGGAGCGCTGTCTGACATGGCGCCGCGCTACGATCTCAAGCCCGTCGTTACGCTGTCGCGCGGACGCGTCACCAGTGCCTATTCGGTCAAGGTCGTCGGCACCAAGCGCTGGCGCGCCGTGTTCGACGCGGTGTTCGACGGCCACGATCCGGTCAACATGCGCTGCGTGCTGCAGCAGAACGGCAAAGCGCTCACCGAAACCTGGCTGTACCAGCTGTTCCCGTAATTACTTGATGTCCTCGCTGCGCACGAGCGTCAGCTTGCGGCTGAGGTCTTCGTTGGCGGCGACGGCAGGCGGCGTTTGCGGCGTCTCGTATTGGCGGTATTCCGGCACGTCGTCGAGCCGCACGAAGCGATAGCCTTCTTCCAGCATCGCTTCGATGATGGTGTCGGTCAGTTCGGCCGATTTCGCGTAGATCGAGTGGATCAGCACGACGCCGCCGTCGGAGCGGCGGATTTCGCGCAAATATCCCTTGGCGCAGGCCTGCGCCGTCCATTTGTGGCGCCAGCAATCCCAGTCGGCGGCGCTCATGATGTAGCCGTCTCGCATCGAAATCTGGCCGCCGATGTCCCAGTAGATCGGGCCGATGTAGTTCTTCAGCACCGGATCGGCGTTGAGGATTTTGGCGTGCGCCGAACGCCAGTAGCCATAGGGGGCACGGAAATAGAATTTGTCGCCCGGCTTCATGAACGGCGCGATTTCGTCGTGGGTGATGCGGATCTGGCTGATCAGCTTTTCCGGTTCGGCGTCGAACGAGCCCCTCAGCATCGGATGGGTGGCGCTGTGGTTGGCGAGTAGATGGCCCTCGGCCGTGATGCGCGCCAGCGTGGCGTGGTGCGTCTTGGCGGTGTTGCCGACGACGAAGAACGTCGCCCGCACGTTATGAGCCTTCAGCGCGTCGAGAACATCGTTGGTGCGGCCCGCGGGACCGTCGTCGAAGGTTAGCGCGATGGTGTGCGCATCCCTGAGGCCCGAGTGGAAGATGCTCGAGCTCTGGAACCAGGCCAATTGGTCGTCATTGGCGAGAGCGGCGCTGAACGCCATCACGCCCGCCACGACGGCAGCAACGGTGGACAGTTTCATGGCCCCCGGAAACCCCTTCATTCTACTGCAAGTTTACGGGGGCCCCGGCGGGAGGGCAAGACCCACCCGTCCCATGCTTAACGTCGCCGGCGACTCACTTGCCCGACGGCGGGCCCTATTTCTGCTCCCGCGTCATTTTCGTAACCATCGAAGGGAGTTGCTTCAATTCGTCGGCGTAACGACCGCGAGTGCCTTGGCTTTTTCGCCCATGGCGCGCGTGAGGATCGCGGCGGTTTGGGGGAAATCGGTGCGTGTCAGGTAATAGACATAGCGCGCCGCTTCGTCATCGGGATCGAGCCGCGGCACGCCGGTGCCGGTCTGGCGGGTGGAATGGAGCGTGAGCCCCGCAATGGTGCCGTCGGGAGCCAGCCAGGCTTCCATCACCGGGCCAAGACCGCGCGTTTCGGTGACCGACACGCCTTCATAGGTCCAAAAGTTGCCCAAACTGTAGGCGATCAGATGGCCGCGATAGATTTCTACCGCCCGCGGCACATGCGGCCCGGAGCCGATCACGATGTCGGCGCCCGCCTCGATCACCGCATGCGCGAAGGCAATAACGTCACCACGATCCTCACCGGCGAATTCCTCATGCCCTTGCGGGACGTGGGCATGGTCCCAGCCCTCGCCGCCGCCATGAAACCACACGATCACCAGCGCCTGCGATTGCTTCAAGTCGCGCACCCGAGCGGCAGCGTCTTCAATTTTGTTGATGTCGAGCGTGCCGTCGTTGGGTGCGAAACCGATCACCGCCGCCTGCCGCCCGTCGCGCAAGGCAAAACGTGCCGTTTGAGCGCCGTTCTGATCGAGCCCGGCAAAACCGATGCCCCGTCGCTTCAGTTCGGCGATGGTCGCCGCGCGCCCAGCCGCACCGTAGTCGCCGCTGTGATTGTTGGCGAGACTGACCGCGGCCAGTCTGAGCGACGCCAGCACGTCGGCATAATAGGGCGGACTGTGGAATGCATAGCAGCGCCCACAGCCCGCCTTGGGGCTCGGTTCGCTGCCGTCGTAAAGCGGGCCCTCGAGGTTGATGAACGACGCATCAGCACGCCGGAAGATCGCCGCGAGCTCGGAGCCGATCAGGCTGGCGGCATCGACGCCGGGCACGATCGCCGGATTCAGCGAAATGTCGCTCGAGCCCATCATCACGTCGCCGCCGGCGACGATGCTGACAAGATGCGGGTCGCCGGGCCTGTACTGGTCGGAGAACCAAAGCTGCGTACCCGGCGGCGGTGCCGGCGCGGCAAGGATGGCCGCTTTCAGCGGCGCCGGCGGTCCATAAGATATCGCTCGGTAATGCGCCTGAACCACCGAGGATGTCGCCAGCACGATCGCGCAGGCGCAGAGGACCGCTGTCGCGACGGCCATGAATCGGCCAAGCACGCAGTCGAGATCCCACCCGCAATGATGCCCCATGCCCCACCCCGGACCATTTGACAGCAATTGTAGCCGCCGGACGCTTCAAGTCGAGAGACGACCGATGCCGGGACGCCACGCCTTTCAAGGAACTTGCGCCCCCTCTTGACAGTTATTTTGCCAGTCAAGCGCGGTGGTTAAGATGCGGGCCTCGGCCAAATTCCTGGCGGCAGTATTCGGCGTAGCGGTTTGCACCGCGGCCGCACCCGGCCAGGGCTACATCCAAGGCTCTGCCGGCGGCTCGTGGACGTCGTGGCTCGACGTCGGGGGCGTCGGCTACAAGCTCAACACCGGCTACAATATCGGCGTTTCCGCCGGCCTCAATCTGGTGAATTTTCTCGGCTCATCGTGGGATCTGCGCGGCGACATCATGCATTCGCAGAACCAGTACGACTGCTGTTCGGCCCATCTCGGCGGCACCAGCGTGATGGCCGACCTCATTTATCACGTCGATCTCGGCATGCGGCTGAAGCCGTACATCGGCGCCGGCGTCGGCGCTGTTGCGGTGAATTTCGGCAATGCCGTCACCGGGCCGCACGAGACGCGGACCAAGTTCGGTTATCAGGCGCTGGCTGGCGTCGAATACCCGCTGGTCGGCCACTTATCGGCGTTCGGTGAATACCGCTACGTCGATGCCGGCCACACCGACTTCAGCGTCATAGGCCCGGTGGAATACCGGACCCACAACGTGATGGTCGGATTGAAGCTCAGCCTTTAGATATCCGCGTAGCAGGTCACTTCGTCTTTGGCGCCCGGCGTCGTCACCGCGCCGTAGCGGGCCGGGCCGACGTTCTTCGAATAGCGGTACAGCGCGCCCGAGGCGTAGAGTGGGGCCTTCGGTTTCCAGGTTTTCTTGCGCTCCGCGAATTCAGCGTCGGACACCTCCACGTCGATGCGCCCGGTTTCGGCGTCGATGGTGATGATGTCGCCGTCCTTCAGCAGCGCGATCGGTCCGCCGTCAGCCGCTTCCGGCCCGACATGGCCGACACAGAGGCCGCGGGTGCCGCCGGAGAAGCGGCCGTCGGTCACGAGCGCGATGTTTTCGACGCCCTGCCCGTACAGCGCCGCCGTGGTCGACAGCATTTCGCGCATGCCCGGCCCACCCTTTGGACCTTCATTGCGGATGACGATGACATCGCCCGACTGGTAGTCGCGGCGCTGCACCGCATCGAACGCCGCTTCTTCGCCGTCGAACACGCGCGCGGGGCCCTTGTGCTTGATGTGCTTGAGGCCGGCGATCTTCACGATCGCTCCTTCCGGCGCCAGATTGCCCTTGAGCCCGACGACGCCGCCCGAAGGCGCCAGCGCATGATCGAGATCGACGATCACCTTCTGTTTCGGATTGAACACGACATCGGCGAGATTTTCCGCCACCGTCTTGCCCGTCACGGTCAGGCACGAACCGTCGATATAGCCGCCATCCAGCAAAACCTTCAGCAGCATCGGCACGCCGCCCGCTTCCCACAAATCCTTGGCGACGTATTTGCCGCCCGGCTTCATCGAGGCGAGATAGGGCGTGCGCTTGAAGATTTCGGCGACATCGAACAGGTCGAAGTCGATCCCGGCTTCGTTGGCCATCGCCGGCAGGTGCAGCGCGGTGTTGGTCGAGCCGCCGGTCGCCGCCACCAGCGCCGCCGCGTTCTCGAACGCTTTTCTGGTGCAGATGTCGCGCGGGCGGATGCGCTTGTCGATCAGGTTCATCACCGCCTTGCCGCTGAGCAAGGCATAGTCGTCGCGCGCCAGGATTTCCGCCGGAGGACCGGCCGAATACGGCAGCGCCAAACCGATCGCTTCGGAGACGCAGGCCATGGTGTTGGCGGTAAACTGGCCGCCGCAAGCACCGGCACCGGGGCACGCATGGCGCTCAAGCTCGGTGAGTTCGCAGACGTCCATCTTGCCGGCCGAATGGCTGCCGACGCCTTCGAACACGTCGACCACGGTGACGTCGCGGCCCTTGTGGCGACCAGGCATGATGGTGCCGCCATAGAGGAACACGCTCGGCACGTTGAGGCGCAGCATCGCCATCATCATGCCCGGCAGGGATTTGTCGCAACCGGCAATGCCGACCACCGCGTCGTAGCAATGGCCGCGCATGGTCAGCTCGACACTGTCGGCAATGACTTCGCGGCTGACGAGCGAGGAGCGCATGCCCTCATGGCCCATGGCGATGCCGTCGGTGACGGTGATGGTGCAGAACTCGCGCGGAGTGCCGCCGGCTTCCTTGACGCCCTTCTTGGCCGCCTGCGCCTGCCGCATCAGAGCGATGTTGCACGGCGCCGCCTCGTTCCAGGCCGATACGACGCCGACGAAGGGACGGTGAATCTCCTCCTCGGTCAGGCCCATGGCATAATAATAGGAGCGATGCGGAGCCCGCTCAGGGCCTTCGGTGACGTGACGCGAGGGAAGCTTGGACTTGTCGAAAGTGGGCATTTTGCGGTCCTGAATATCTCGGCCTGAGGCGCACGTTCCCTAGCTCCCCCAGGTCCCCCTGGCAAGCATTTCAGGCCCCAATTCAGCATCAAAATTGTCTCGCCTCGTCCGGAGACGGAATAAAAGACCGACCCCAGCAATCGCCAGGGCCGGTTTTTCGAAGTAACGCCAGCAATCAGGCGGAGACGGTCTCCAGCGCCGGATAATCGACGTATCCTTCCGGGCCCGGCGCGTAGAACGTCGCCATGTTCCAGTCGTTCAGCGGCGCACCAGTGCGGAAACGCTCCACCAGATCGGGATTGGCGATGATCGCTTTGCCGAACGCGACCGCATCGGCGATGCCGTCCTTCAGCGCTTGTTCGGCGCCTGCCTTGTCGAAGCCTTCGTTGACGATATAGACGCCGCCAAATTCCTTTTTCAGCCGCGGGCCGATGGAGTCGTCCTTGCGCGCCTCGCGGGCAACGATGAACGCCAGCTTGCGCTTGCCGAGTTCGCGCGCGACATAGCTAAACGTCTTGAGGCGGTCGGAATCGCCCATGTCGTGGGCATCGGCGCGCGGCGCCAGATGCATGCCGACGCGATCGGCGCCCCACACCGCGGTTACCGCATCGGTGACTTCCAGCATCAGCCGGGCGCGGTTTTCCACCGAGCCGCCGTACTGGTCGCCGCGCTTGTTGGTCGAATCCTGCAGGAACTGGTCGAGCAGATAGCCATTGGCGCCATGCAGTTCGACGCCATCAAAACCGGCCTTCTCGGCGTTCTCGGCGCCGTGCCGGAACGACGCGATCAGGCTCGGGATCTCGTCGAGTTCGAGCGCGCGCGGCGTGACGTATTCCTTTTCCGGCCGCACCAGACTGACATGGCCTTGCGGCTTCACCGAACTCGCGGATACCGGCGCGGCACCTTCGAGGTAAAGTGGATCGGAAATACGCCCGACATGCCAGAGCTGCAGCACGATGCGCCCGCCGGCGTCGTGCACCGCCTTGGTCACCTGTTTCCAGCCTTCGGTCTGCGCTTCGGTCCAGATGCCCGGCGTGCGCGGATAGCCGACGCCCATCGGATCGACGCTGGTCGCTTCGGTGATGATGAGACCGGCCGAAGCGCGCTGGCGGTAGTATTCCGCCATCAACTCAATCGGAACGCGGGTGTCGGAAGTGGCGCGGGTGCGGGTCAGCGGCGCCATGATGATGCGGTTGGGCAACTCGAAAGCACCCGCCTTGAGCGGGTCGAACAGGGTCGGCATGAACATCCTTGAGCAATGCTGCGACCAAAAGATAGGAAGCGCTATCGCGGTCTGCAAGGCACCGAATACCAATGCACCCCGCCCGAGGTTCGGACGAGGGGCATTTTACAACGCTGAAACGGGAAAATCACTTACCGATCGTAATACGGATCGTGCCGATCGCGATCGCGGTCGTAATGTTCTTCGTAAACGCGATCACCATGGTGGTTATACCAATAGTAGCTGCGGCGATGGCGGTCGTAGTGACGGCCGCGGTCGCAATCGACATCGCGGGCGATTGCGTTACCCGCCAGACCGCCTGCAACGGCGCCGCCAACCGTCCCCACAGCATCGCCGTGGGTTACCGCGTTGCCGATCAAGCCACCACCGACCGCGCCGACAATGCTGCCCGTCGCATGGCTGCGGCCACTGCAGCCGTCCGCCAAAGCGGCCGAATTCGTTGCAGCGAAGGCAAAGAGCGCCGCCGTCACCAACAAGGTTTTGCGCATGGTTTGCTCCTCGAATGGTTCGAGGTGGAAACGGCCGCGCCGAGCCCGCCGTTCCGGCGTGCAATTGGGCATTCCTGTGACGGCTGACGCGGCGGCAGTTATTGCAGCCGCGCCACCGCCTCTTTCAGCCGTAGCGCCAGCGCTTCGGCGTCGGCGAGTTTGTCGCGCTGTTCCTGAAGCACTTCTTCGGGCGCGCGCGACACAAACTGTTCGTTGCCGAGTTTGGCTTGGAAGCGGGCGATCTCGTCGTCGGCCTTCTTCAGCTCCTTTTCGAGACGGGTGCGCTCCTTGGTGAAATCGATGACGTTGCCGAGCGGCAGCGCCGCCACCGCTTCGCCGATCACGAACTGCGCCGAGCCCGGCGGGATGCCGTCGCTGGTGCCGGTGGTCGACAGGCGCGCCAGCGTCGACAGCAGCGACATATGGGTATCGAGCCGCTGCTTGGTTTCCGGGCTCGCGTCCTTCAAGACCAGCGCGATCTTGGCGGCTGGCGGCACGTTCATCTCGGAGCGGACCGAACGCACGCCCTGCACCAGTTCGATGACCCAGTTCATCTCGGCGCGCGCCGCTTCATTGGCCGGCAGGCTCGACAGATTGGGCCATTCGGCTTCGATGAGAAGCGTCGGGCGCGGCGTCAAATGTTCCACGGTGCGCGCCCACAACTCTTCGGTGATGTAGGGCATGAACGGATGCAGCAGCTTCAGCACCGTGTCGCGCACCCAGGCCGCGGTCATGCGCGCTTCCGCCTTGGCGCCCTCGTCGGTGCCGTTGAGCAGCGGCTTGATGAACTCGAGATACCAGTCGCAATAGATGTCCCAGATGAAGTGGTAGACCGCGCCGGCCGCATCGTTGAAGCGATAGGCTTCCAGCGCATCAGTCGCTTCGGCGGCGGCCTTGGCCGTTTCCGCCACGATCCATTTGTTGACGGTGTGCGCGACCTTGGCGGGATCGAAATCCTCGCGCGTGTCGCAGCCGTTCATCTCGCAGAACCGCGCCGCGTTCCACAGCTTGGTCGCGAAGTTGCGGTTGATCTCGACGCGCGACGGCCCGATGCGCATGTCCCTGGTCTG
>NZ_JBWZET010000115.1:0-22508 GCF_056722145.1 Rhizomicrobium sp.
CCGGTGAACACTTCGGCGACGTGGAAGGGCTGCGAGAGGAAGCGCTGGATCTTACGGGCGCGGGCGACCGTCAGCTTGTCTTCTTCCGAGAGCTCGTCCATGCCGAGAATGGCGATGATGTCCTGCAGGCTCTTGTAGCGCTGCAAGGTCGACTGGACCTTACGGGCGACTTCGTAGTGTTCCTGACCGACGACATGCGGGTCGAGAATGCGCGAGGTCGAGTCGAGTGGGTCCACGGCCGGATAAATGCCGATTTCGGTCAGCGCACGCGACAGCACCGTGGTGGCGTCCAAGTGGGCGAACGAGGTGGCCGGCGCCGGGTCGGTCATGTCGTCGGCCGGCACGTAAATGGCCTGCACCGAGGTGATCGAACCCTTCGAGGTGGTGGTGATGCGTTCCTGCAGGGAGCCCATGTCGGTGGCCAGTGTCGGCTGATAGCCCACCGCCGACGGAATACGGCCGAGCAGCGCCGACACTTCCGAACCCGCCTGGGTGAAACGGAAGATGTTGTCGATGAACAGGAGCACGTCCTGGCCCTGGTCGCGGAAATACTCGGCGACGGTCAGGCCGGTCAGGGCGACGCGGGCGCGGGCTCCCGGAGGCTCGTTCATCTGACCGAACACCAGCGAGCACTTCGAACCGGCAGTGGAACCCTTCTTGGGGTCCTTGTTCACGCCGGACTCGATCATCTCGTGATAGAGGTCGTTGCCTTCACGGGTACGCTCGCCGACGCCGGCGAACACCGAATAGCCGCCGTGCTTCTTGGCGATGTTGTTGATCAGTTCCTGGATGAACACGGTTTTGCCGACGCCGGCGCCGCCGAACAGGCCGATCTTGCCGCCGCGGGAATAGGGCGCGAGCAGGTCGACGACCTTGATGCCGGTGACCAGCACCTGGGCTTCGGTCGACTGATCGGTGAACGAGGGCGCTTCGGCATGGATCGGACGGCGCTCGGCGGCGTCGACCGGACCGGCTTCGTCGACCGGATCGCCGATGACGTTGATGATGCGTCCGAGGGTGCCGTCGCCGACCGGAACCGCGATCGGGCGGCCGGTATCGGTCACGGACTGGCCGCGGACGAGGCCGTCGGTGGTGTCCATGGCGATGGTGCGGACGGTGGATTCACCCAGGTGCTGTGCGACTTCGAGCACCAGCCGGCGGCCGTGATTGTCGGTTTCCAGCGCGTTCAGGATTTGCGGCAGATGTCCTTCGAATTGGACGTCCACCACGGCGCCGGTAACCTGTGCCACCTTGCCGTTCAATTTGCTCGTCGTGTCGTTCATTGGCGTCACTTCCTCTCGAAACCTTCAGACGGCGCAGGGCACCGTGTTGAACTCGTGAGGAGGACAGGCGGGATAATTAGGCTTCGACCAGATAGAGACGTTTTTCGATACGATCAAGACGCAGGTCCATGTGATCAATCCTGGACGTCTAACTGGCGATCTGAACCTGCAGATGACCAAGTTGGGCCTGAATGGCCCCGGTGGTGCTTTCGATCGCCGTCAATCGCGATTTGATGTCGACACTATCGCGCTTCAAGTCCGCGATATCGGCACGCATCGCCCGCAGGATCTCAAGGACCAAGTTTTCGGTCTCTTCGGTCATATACCTGGTATATCCCACTTGCCTCCTTCGTTAAACGTCGTTTGTAACCGTTCAAAGTGCAGTCAAGGTGACCGGGATATTCCCGCGCGTCGCCTTGGAATACGGGCAGATCGAGTGGGCGTCTTCGAGCAGGGCCTGGACGGCGGCCTTGTCGGCGCCGGCGACCTTCAGCGTCATCTCGACGGAAAGCTTGAAGTCGTTGTTCTCGGTGTTGAGCGTCACGGCGCAGCCGACGACGGCCGCCGCCGGATCGATGCCGTGCTTCTTGGCGAGCACGATCACCGCCTGATTGAAGCAGGCCGAATAGCCGATGGCGAACAGCTGCTCGGGATTGTGCGCATCGCCGTCGCCGCCGAGTTCCTTGGGGAAGGACATGGCGAGCGCGAGCGCGCCGCCTTCGATCGCCGCACGTCCGGCGCGGCCGCCCTTGGAGATTGCTTTGGTCGTGTAGGCCATGTTCGTTCTCCTACGGTTAAAGCGCTTCGGCGCCCGAAATGATTTCGATCAGTTCCGAGGTGATCTTCGACTGGCGGGTGCGGTTGTAGACCAGCGTCAGCTTGGCGATCATCTCGCCGGCGTTGCGGGTGGCACCGTCCATTGCGGTCATCTTGGCACCGAATTCGCCGGCGACGTTTTCCAACAGCGCCGAGAAAATCTGCACACTGATGTTCCGCGGCAGCAGCTCGGCGAGGACTTCGCCTTCGTCCGGCTCGTACTCGTAGACCTGGGCCGGCGGAGCCGCCGCGTCATCCTCAATCGCTGCCGGGATCAGGCGCAGCGCGGTCGGGGTCTGCGTCATCACCGACTTGAAGCGGGCGTAGATCAAGGTGGCGACGTCGAACCTGCCGTCGTCGAACCACGCCAGCAGACGCTTGCCGATTTCGTCGGCATTGGCGAAGCCGATCTGGCGCACGCCGGTGAACTCCACCGTGTCGACGATGAGATCGCCGTACAGGCGCTTGAGCTGATCGCGTCCCTTGCGGCCGACGCAGAGGATCTGCACGTCCTTGCCTTCGGACTTCAACTCCTCGATCTGCGCCCTGGCGAAGCGCACGATGTTGGTGTTGAAACCGCCGCACAGGCCGCGGTCGGCGGTGCAGACCACCAGCAGATGCCGCTGGTCCTTGCCGTTGCCGGTGAGCAGCTTGGGGCCGCCGGGATTGTTCTTGAGCCCGGCCGCCATGCCCGAGATCACCGCCTTCATCTTCTGGGCGTAGGGGCGGGCGGCTTCATTGGCCTGCTGGGCGCGGCGCAGCTTCGACACCGCCACCATTTGCTGGGCTTTGGTGATCTTGCGCGTCGCCGTGACGGAGGCGATGCGTGTGCGGAGTGCCTTCAGCGATGCCATCAGACGAACTCTTTCGCGTAGTCGTCGATTGCGGCCTTGAGCTTGCCTTCGATCTCGGCGTTGAGGGCGCCGACGGTGCGAATGGCGTCGAGGATATCCTGGTGCTTGCCGCGCAGGATCGAGAGCAGGCCGCGTTCGAAGGCGCCGACCTTGGCGATCGGCAGCTTGTCGAGATAGCCCTTCACGCCGGCATAGATCACCGCGACTTCCTCTTCCACCGGCAGCGGCGAATACTGCGGCTGCTTGAGGAGTTCGGTCAGGCGGGCGCCGCGGTTCAGCAGGCGCTGGGTGGAAGCGTCGAGGTCGGAACCGAACTGGGCGAACGCCGCCATTTCGCGGTACTGCGCCAGTTCCAGCTTGATCGAGCCGGCGACCTGCTTCATCGCCTTCACCTGCGCCGACGAGCCGACGCGCGACACCGAGATGCCGACGTTCACCGCCGGGCGGATGCCCTGATAGAACAGGTCGGTTTCAAGGAAGATCTGGCCGTCGGTGATCGAAATCACGTTGGTCGGAATGTAGGCCGAGACGTCGTTCGCCTGGGTCTCGATGACGGGCAGGGCGGTCAGCGAACCCCCGCCGTAATCCTCGTTCATCTTCGCGGCGCGCTCGAGCAGGCGGCTATGCAGATAGAAGACGTCGCCCGGATAGGCTTCGCGCCCCGGCGGGCGGCGCAGCAACAGCGACATCTGGCGATACGACACGGCCTGCTTCGACAAGTCATCGTAGATGATCAGGGCGTGCATGCCGTTGTCGCGGAACCACTCGCCGATGGCGCAGCCGGCGAACGGCGCCAGGTACTGCAGCGGGGCCGGCTCGGCGGCGGTGGCGGAGACCACCACGGTGTATTCCATGGCGCCGGCGTCTTCGAGCGTCTTGACGATCTGCGCGACGGTGGACAGCTTCTGCCCGATGGCGACGTAGATGCAGTAGAGCTTCTTCTTCTCGTCGCCCGACTGGTTGATCTTCTTCTGGTTCAGGATGGTGTCGATCGCGATCGCGGTCTTGCCGGTCTGGCGGTCGCCGATGATCAGTTCGCGCTGGCCGCGGCCGATCGGGATCAGGGCGTCGATCGCCTTGAGGCCGGTCTGCATCGGCTCTTTCACCGAGCGGCGCGGAATGATGCCGGGGGCCTTGACGTCGACGACGCGCTTTTCGGTCGAGGGGATCGGGCCCTTGCCGTCCATCGCATTGCCGAGCGGGTCGATGACGCGGCCGAGCACGCCCTTGCCGACCGGCACGTCGACGATGGCACCGGTGCGCTTGACAGTGTCGCCTTCCTTGATGGTCGTGTCGGAGCCGAAAATCACGACGCCGACGTTGTCGCTTTCAAGGTTGAGGGCCATGCCCTTGATGCTGCCCGGGAACTCGACCATTTCGCCGGCCTGGACGTTGTCGAGGCCATAAACGCGGGCGATGCCGTCGCCGACCGACAGAACCTGTCCGACTTCGCTGACTTCCGCTTCGGCGCCGAAGTTCTGGATCTCGCGCTTGAGAATTGACGAGATTTCGGCCGGTTGGATGTTCATCGTGCTACTTCCTTTTATCCTGGGCAGAAAGAGTGTCTCACGCCGAAGCGCGAGGAATTCAGTGGTTGGCGCCGCGCATCGCGAGGCGAAGTCCGTTCAGCTTGGAACGGAGCGAAGAGTCGATCATGCGCGAGCCGACCTTGACCACGAGGCCGCCGAGCAGCGTCGGATCGATTTCGGTCTTGAGCAGCGGATCGCGGCCGAGCCTGTCCTTGAGGGCGCGCTTCAGTTCGTCGACCTGCGCGTCGTTGAGGACGTGGGCCGAGGTCACCTGGGCCTCGATCTCACCCTTCTCGCGTTCGACCAGCGTGCCGTAGTCGCGAATGATCGCCGGCAACAGGAACAGACGGCGTTTGGCGCACAACAGCAGCACGAAACGCACCGTCAGCGCGTCGGCTTCCAGCGCGCCGAGCAGGGCCTGCATTCCCTTGGCTTGATCCTCGCGGGCAAACACCGGCGCCCGCACCAGGCGAGCCAGATCGGTGCTTTCCGCAAGGGCGGCTTTTAGAGATTGAAAATCGCGTCCGACCGCGTCGATCGATTTCGCTTCCAGGGCAAGCTCGAAGACGGCCAGCGCATAGCGCCCTGCGATCCCCGAAAGATGAGCTTCGTTTGCCACGCTTTATCCGTTTCATCGGAGCCGGAGAGAGACCCTCCGTTGCTCCATTAAACCCCTGAGGGGAAATGAAAAATTAGCGGCGCGCGCGAATCCTTAAGCGTGCGCGGCGTGGGCCTTAGCATGGGATGGGAAGGGGGCGCAACCAGCGGGGAGGTCGCGGGGTTTACGCAGGCCAAAATGGCGCAACACCACCGCCGCTTTCCTGTGCAACCGGACCGCGATTGCGGCAAAAACGAGGCTATTCACTTCACCTGCGACAGCGTCCGGTTGAGGCGCATTTGGAATGGCCATTCCCAGAAGCCGCTGGCGTTGACGAAATCGACCGAGGCGACGATCACGCGGGCGCGGCCGACGACATTGGCCGCCGGCAGGAAGCCGACCCCGTTCATCTCCCGCGGCACCCGGCTGTCGGCCGAGTCGTCGCGATTGTCGCCCATCACAAACAGGTTACCGGGCGGGACCACGTACTCCGGCGTGTCGTCAAACAGCCAGCCGCCGGGCTTTTTGTAGATCGGGTGCTCGCGGCCGTTGGGCAGGGTTTCCACATAGCGCTCGACGTCGAGATAGTCGCCCGGATTGCGCTCGCCGGGTCCATCTTCGGCTTGGCCACTGCCTTCGGCGCGCACCGGCAGTTCGCGGCCGTTGATCCATAGCCGGCCGGCTTTCATCTGGACGCGATCGCCGGGCAGCGCCACCACGCGCTTGACCAGGTTCTGCGACGAGCCGTCGGGCTTGCGGAATACCACCACGTCGCCGGGCTGCGGCAGACTGGCAAACAGCTGGCGCGTCGGCGTTGGCCCAAAAGCGAACGGCAGCGAGTAGCGCGAGTAGCCGTAGGAGTATTTCGTGGCCAGCAGCAGATCGCCGATTCCAAGCGTCGGCTGCATCGAGCCGGACGGCACGTAGAACGGTTGGGCGACGGCGCTGGCCCCCATATAGATGACGCCGAAGATGATCAGCGGCTCTTTCACCCAGTCCCAAGCCGCGCGGACGCGATCGCGCGGGAAAATGCGCCGCAGGCCTTTGCGAAACCGGATCCAACGGACAAACGACGCAGACCGAGTCATGGGACGCCCCTCCAGGCCCTTACCTGAGGCGAGCCGGTGCAACTTTCAAGCCCTGCCGCGAAGCCTTTACCGCACCAGGTTGAGCAGGCGCGAGCCGCGGAAGTAGATCGGCCATTCCCAGAAGCCGGCGGCGTTCTTGAAATCCACCGAGCCGATCACGACGAAGGCGCGGCCGACCAGATTGCCGGTGGGCACAAAGCCGACACCGCATTGCTCGATCGGGAAGCGGCTGTCGCAGGAATCGTCGCGGTTGTCGCCCATCATGAAGACGTGATCCTGCGGCACGAGATATTCCTGGGTGTTGTTGGCCGGACCGTCCATCAGCTTCTTGAACACCTGATGGGTGCGACCGTTGGGCAGGGTCTCTTCATAGATGGCGGTCGGGGCGAAGCTGCCGTCGCCGTCTTCGTCGTCGGCCATGCGGATGTAGTTCAGCGGCAGCTCCCGGCCGTTGATCCAGAGGTGGCCGTCCTTCATCTGGATGCGGTCGCCCGGCAGCCCGACCACGCGCTTGACGAACGTGGTCTTGGGATTGCTCGTCAGGCGGAAGACGATGACGTCGCCGACCGTCGGCAGGCGCTGCAGCACCGGCTTGGGCGTCTCGGTCGACGAGCCGAGGAAAATGTAGTCGAAGGGCAGCGAATAGCGCGAATAGCCATAGGCGAACTTGGTCGCCAGCACGGCATCGCCGATCGCCAGCGTCGGCTCCATCGACCCCGACGGAACGTAGAAGGGCTGCACCACGATGCTGGTGAATCCGAACATCAGGAGAACGGCGTAAAGCGGCTCCTTGACCCAGTCCCAGACGGCCTTGACGTCGTCGCGGGCCCAGAAGTCGGCAACCGGCTTGGGCACCAGCGGCTTCAGGGTGGCGCGCACGCGGGCCGTCACCCCAGCCAACCCCTTCGGGGGGAGCGGCGGAACGGCCGAGGCCGTCTTGACGGTGCTAGCGGTCTTCTGCGGCTCGGGTTGCATCAGGCGGTCGCCCCTCGGTTAGCCCCACGCATTTCGTGGTTTTTGCTCGGACTTTCAAGTGCAGACAGCGGTTGCCGTCGTGCCCGGTCGCCCGCATAGTCCTGCCCGGGCCCGACAGAGGAAGTACTCCATGAAGCGCGCTTTCGCCAGTATCGCCTTGATCTTGGCCGTTGCTCCGGCCCAGGCCGCGTTGACGGTCGGGGCGCCGGCACCGGATTTCTCCACCCAGGCCTCGATGGGTGGAAAAGAATTCACCTTCGCCTTGGCCGCGGCGCTGAAGAAGGGGCCGGTGGTCCTCTACTTCTACCCGGCGGCCTTTACCAAGGGCTGCACCATCGAAGCCCACGACTTCGCCGAGGCGACCGACAAGTTCGCCGCCCTGGGCGCCACCGTAATCGGGGTCAGCCACGATGGCATCGCCAAGCTCAACGAGTTCTCGGTCAGCGGGTGCCGCTCCAAATTCGCGGTAGCGGCCGATCCGGACGGCAAGGTGATCGCGGCCTACGACGCCAAGATGCCGGTAGTGCCGTACGCCAACCGCATTTCCTACGTCATCACCCCCGACCACAAGGTCGCCTTCGTCTACAGCGCCATGAATCCCGACCAGCATGTCAGCCTGACGCTGGCGGCGGTGAAGAAGTGGAAAGAGGGAAAGTAGGACACAAACGCTGTCATCCCGGCCAAGGGCTTCGAAGCACGAAGTGCGTAGCAGCGCGCAGAGCCGGGACCTACCCAGGCGCAAGTCAGATTTCCGCGTGGGTCCCGGATCGCGCCAACCTGCCGGATGGTGAAATCTCCAAGGCGCGTCCGGGATGACATCGGCGGATCGGTGCTATAAATCGCGCCGCCGATTCATCTGAATGCTCCCATGCGCAAGAAACCCGCCCTCAAGAAGACCCTGACCCAGCTCGGCCACCGCGTGGCGCCGATCCCGGCTTCGCCGGCGGACGCCCGGCTGGAGGCCGTCCCCAATCCTCATCCGGGTACGGATTATGTCGTGCGCTTCACGGCGCCGGAGTTCACCTGCCTGTGTCCGGTGACCGGCCAGCCCGACTTCGCGCATTTCGTCATCGACTATTGCCCGGCGAAGACGCTGGTGGAGTCGAAATCGTTCAAGCTTTATCTCAACAGCTACCGCAACAATCCGGCCTTCCACGAAGACACCACAATTGCCATCGGCAAGCGGCTGGTCGAGATCTTGAAGCCGAAATACCTGCGCATCTGTGGCTACTGGTATCCGCGCGGCGGTATTCCGATCGACGTGTTCTGGCAGACCGGACGGCTGCCGCGAAACGTCTGGCTGCCCGATTTGGAAGTCGAGCCCTATCGCGGCCGCGGCTGATCCACCGGCGCGATTGTCGTAACGGCTGATTAAGGCCTGGCGCCGCAATTGCCTCAGCGCTGAGCAGACCGCGCCCGCGGCGAGCAGTGGGTCGCGATTTTTTGCGAGCGCCGCGCATGCTGCACAAAAAGAGATCAGTAATTCTACGCAGAGACGAAATGTCTCCTTAAATGCTTGTGCCGCAGACTATTCCTCATTCGCGGGGGATTACATGCAGGACGACATCATCAAGCTGAGCAGCGAAGTCGCGCGCGTTACCGAAGAGAAGATCGGGCTGATCGATGCCATTACGCGCCAAACGCACCTGTTGTCGCTGAACGCCCGTATCGAGGCGGCGCGGGCGGGCTCGACCGGCAATGCGTTTGCTGTGGTGGCGTCCGAGATGGGCAGCGTCGCCAAGGACATCGGCGTGGTCAGCCTCGAACTCAAGAACGCCATTGCCGCGAACGTTGCGGTGATGGCCGACATGGTGGCGCGTTTCCGCGGCATGCGCTGCCAGGATCTGGCGCTCAATATTATCGAAATCATCGACCGCAATCTCTATGAGCGCTCGTGCGACGTGCGCTGGTGGGCGACCGACAGTGCCGTGGTGGAAGCGGCCGAGGACCCGACCGCGGAGCGCTGTCGCTATGCCGTGTCGCGGCTGGCGACGATTTTGCGGTCCTACACGGTCTATCTCGACCTGTGGGTCGCCGACGCGCGCGGGCGGGTGATCGCCAACGGCCAGCCCGACAAATACCGTGTTGCCGGTGCCGATGTTTCGGGCACGTCGTGGTTTCGCGATGCAATGGCGACGCGCTCGGGCGAGGACTTTGCGGTTGCCGATATCGCTGCCAATCCGGGCCTCGGCGATGCCGCGGTCGCGACCTATGCCACCGCCATCCGCGAGCGAGGCGACACCAACGGCCGCCCGATCGGGGTACTCGGCATCTTTTTCGACTGGGCACCGCAGGCGCGCACCGTCGTCACCGGTGTCGGACTGGCGGACGAGGAGAAGGCGGCGTCCCGCGTGCTGATCGTCGATGCCGCCGACCGCGTGATTGCGGCGTCGGACGGCAAAGGCGTGCTCAAAGAGCAGTACCGGCTCGACCGTTCCGGCGGCAATCGCGGCTACTACGCGCGCGACGGGCGGCTGGTGGCCTATTCGCTGACGCCGGGCTACGAAACCTACAAGGGGCTGGGCTGGTACGGGGTGATCGAGACTGCGCAATAGCGCCGCTGCGGCCCCGGATATGGGGTTATAGTTTACAAGTAGTTGTCTGTTAACCGCCCAATTAGTCGATAACTTTCTGGTTACGCCCTGCGCCTAGGCTGAATACCCTAGGTGCGAGTAGCGCGTTCGATGCAGCAGAATTTATCGCCCATGTTGGCCGCCGCCGCATCGCCAGCGTTTTTGGCGAAAGGCTGCGTCAATGTTGTGGAGCTTGATGCTCTGAAGGAAAATGCCGGGGAGCGCTGGCCGCGCATCCGCGACGGCGTTTATGCGCGCCTGGAATCGCTGTTGCGCTCCAAACTCGGCCCCAACGACCTGTTCATCCGTCTCGGCGACACCGCCTATCTCGTCACCATGCCGACGACCGATGCCGACGATGTCAGCGCCATCTGCACGCGCGTTGCCTACGACCTGCACATCAGTTTTCTCGGCGAATGCGGCCTGGCGCAGATTCACGTCGATACCGTGGTCGGTGGCGAGGACGATGGCTTGATCCTGAAGCGGCTGCCGCCGTCGACGGTTGCCGTGCTTGCCGAGCGTGTCGGTATCGGCGAATTGCTCTCCAGCAAAGACGGCAAGCCGCGCCACCACGATCATGCCCACACCAAGAGCCCCGATAACCGTCCGGCGACGGTAAATGGCGTCTCGCCTGTGGAGGTGGAGCACCAATTCGTGCCGGTGTGGTCGGTGCCCAACGCGGCGGTGACGACCTATGGCTGCGAGCCCAAGGCGGTCCGCATCGCCGGGCGGCCGGCAAATGTCGCGACCACTGTGCTGGAGCCCAAGGAGCGGCTGTTCATCGAGATGTCGGTGCTGCAGCGCGGCATCGCCCAATTGGCGCGGGCGCAGCAGAGTGGTCATCGCTTTTTGTTGAACCTGCCGCTGTCGTTCGACGTGTTCGGCTCGCCGGCCGGGCGCATGGAGGTGCTGTCGGCCTGCCGCGAGATGAGCCGCGATTACCGGGCGCTGATCAATTTCGTGATCTTCAACGTGCCGCTCGGCGTCGGCCAGACGGCGCTCGCCAACATGGTGACGGCGCTCAATCCGTTCGGCCGCGGCGTGGTGGCGACGATCCATCCCCAGACGCGCGCGTTCAGCTGCTATCAGGGCATTGGATTGAAGGCGGTCGGCTACGATATGTGCGAATTGCCGCCGCGCGGTTCGTTTGCGCCCGACGATGCCGAGCGGCTGTCGCAGTTCGCCCGGCGCAACGCGCTCGGCACGTTCCTGCACGGTATTCGTGACAAGAACACGCTGAAATATGCCCAGGATGCGGGCATCCAGTATCTGTGCGGCCCGGCCGTTGCTCCGGCCATGGACGAACCGCGCGGCATGTGGCGCCTGAGTTGGGGCGAGGTGCTGGCGAAGCCGGACGTCGAACTCTGGGTTTAGCCCGCGATTTCGGTGTCGATTTCGAGCGTCGCGGCGCCGATTTCGGCGTAGAGATTCAGCGTCTCGAGCGCGGTATCGGGAATCGAGATGCCGAGGATCGAATTCAGCGCGCCATCGTCGTCGGCCATCGGCACCAGCAGGCGTTCGATCCCGACCGCGCGCTCGGTCCAGGCATAGCGCCCGCGCACATAAAGGAATGTCTCGCTGGCGACGACCCGGTCGTAGGTCTGCGCCAAGCGCTCGCGCAACGGTTCGACGCCGACCGCGCTAAGCCGCATGTGAGTGACATCGGTCCCGAATAGCAGCGACATGTGCTCGCCGGCGAGGCTGAAGCGATAGTCGCCGGGCAGGACGTCGATCAGGAAATAATAGCCGAGCAGGGCCGGCACTCGTGTCGGCCGGAAGTCGTGCCGCTTGGGTAAATCCACGCCGGGCGCCAGCTCCTGGAAATAGCGCGCCGCGGCGGCGATGGCGGGATGGACTTGGCTGGCGAGGAGGCGCTCGAAGTTCATGGCTGTAGTGTCGCGCGAAGAGGTGCGCGAGGCGTTAATGCGTCGGCGTTTGCCAGCATTGCGACTGCGAAAACGTCGCAACAACCGTGCCTTGCAAAACGCAGCCGTCGCGCCCACTTTCGCGCATCAACATTGGGGGGTTGGTCATGCGAGTGGGGCTTCTGGCAGCGACGACTGTTCTGGCGGCGATGACCGTCGGAGCATGGGCCGACGATGATGCGTTTCATCCCTATTTCGGTGCCGGCTACGAACGCGGCATGCTCGCCTTCAAAACTTCCAACCTCTACGGCAAAACGCTCAACGGCTATTCGCCGTTCGGAGGCGTGACCTTCGGCCGGTATTTCGCGTTCGAAATGTCCGTTCGGATGGGGTACGGCACGGGCGGTTCGACGCCGGCCTCCACGTCTGTAGAGACCACCAAGACCGACACCGTCACGACCGTCAGCACGACCGACTACCATTCCTCGGCACTCGGTATCGGCACGGATCTTTATGTGCGTCTGCCGCTCGGACACACCGGTCTGGTGCCGTTCGTGTTCACCGGCCTGTCGGTCGCCAAGGTCAAGGAAATGACGCAGACGGATTCGACGATTACCGCGCGAAAAATCGGAGCGACCGATCCGACCAAGGACATCGTCACCCATGCCACCGATTTCGCCACGCTCGCGGGCAGATCCGAAGTCAGCCCCGAAGTTGGGCTCGGACTGGCGTATTACTACGGCGGCGCCGAGCTGCGCGTATCCGGCCGCGTCCAGAATCTCAACATGGACAACAGCGGCAAATACCTGCTCACCCTCAACGCCGGGCTGCTGCTGCGGGTGTGATCAAGGCGCCGCGTGCGGGTCTTTCTCGCCGGTTTTCATCGCCAGCGGGATGAAGTCGATCGCGTACGGGCAATTGAAGAAGCTCGAGCGGGCGCAGTTCGGGTTGTAGGCGAAATTGAAATCGATGGTCACCGTTGCCGGCGGGAACTTGCCGATCGGTTCCACTACATCGACATAGCGCCCGGCCTGATAGGCGCCTTTGCCGGTGAGCTGGTCGGTGAAGAACGAACTCAGTGTCTTCACCTCAACCGGTTTGCTGGCGTCGCCGTAGAGCGGCAGGGTGATGGTCTTGCCCTGCAACGAGAACGTCGCATCACCGGCATGGAAGAACTGCTTGTCGAGGCCGCGCGAGGTGCGAAAGACGTGCGGGGTGAATTTCGGATCGGGCGTGAACCGCGCCGTGACGCGATAGGCCGGATCGTAAGGAAAAACGGCGATGCCCTTGAATGCCTTCGCCGCCGCCGCCTTCTGGTCGAACACCCACAACCTGAGGCCGGTTTCTCCTGGCGCCATCTGGGTCGCGCCGCCGGTGACATCCACGCCCGGCGCAATGTCGATGCCGTTCGCCAGCATGGCGGGTGACACCGGCTGACCGGCCCGGCTCAGCACCGGCTTGCCTTGTGCGAACGAGGCGACGAGGGCGGCGTTGGGCTGCTTGCCCTTCACCCACCGCGCCGGCTTGTTGGGATCGACGACCAGCGAAGCGAATTCGCCGTCGTGGAGATAGACGGCGTCGATGATCTTCAAATACGCGTGCTTGTTGGTCGCCCACACCGCGTTGGCGTCGGCGATGCCGTCTTTCCACTCTTCGGCCGGGGTCTTGGCGTTGGCGGCCGTCAGCAGCAGCAGCACGGCAGCGAGGGCGTATTTCAGCATCGGTATCTCACTTGGCGCGGGCGCGCTTTTCTTCCAGCATCGGCAGCGCCACGGTGGACGCCAGTTTCTCGCACTCGGCATGGCGGAAGCAGGTGACGAGGTGGTCGTTGACCATGCCGATCGCCTGGGCGAAGGCGTAGACGATCACCGGGCCGCAGAAATTGAAGCCGCGCTGTTTCAGTTCCTTGGCCAGCTTCTGGCTCATCGGCGTTTCGGCGGGCGTTTTGCTGCCCGCGCGCCAGTGATTGATCTTCGGCTTGCCGTCGACGTGCTTCCAGATCAGATAGGGAAACCCGCCGGGCTCCTTCTCCTGGATGTCGAGCCAGAGCTGGGCGCCCTTGATCGCGGCGTTGATCTTGGCCGGGCTGCGGATGATGCCTTCGTTGGTCACCAGCCGCGCCACCTCGCGCTTGCCGTAGCGGGCGATCTTCTCCGGCTCGAAGCCGTCGAAGGCTTTGCGGAAGTTCTCGCGCTTGCGCAGAATCGTGATCCACGACAGCCCCGCCTGGAAGCCGTCGAGCACCAGCTTTTCGTATAGCGCCCGGGCGTCGAACTCCGGCACGCCCCATTCCTTGTCATGGTAGGAGACGTACAGCGGATCGACGCCCGGCCACGGGCAGCGCGAGACTTCGCTCACTTCCGGGCCTTCTTCTTGGCGACTTTCTTGGCCGGCTTCTTGGCAACCTTTTTCGCCACCTTCTTGGCGGCCTTTTTCACCGGCGCGACTTTCTTCGCGGCTTTCTTTACCGGGGCGGCCTTCTTGGCTGGCGCCGCTTTCTTGGCCGCCTTTTTTGCCGGAGCGGCTTTCTTGACCGCCTTCTTGGCGGTTTTCTTCGGCGCCGCCGGCAGCGGCAGCAGCGTCGCTTCCAGCTTATTGCCGTCGAGGTCGATCACGAAGGCACCGTAATAATCCGGCCTGTAGTCGGGGCGCGGGCCGGGGGCGCCGGCATCCTGGGCGCCGAGTTCCACTGCCGTGGCGTGAAAGGCATCCACCGCCGCGGTTGTGCGGGCGACGAAGCTGATGTGCACGCCGTTACCCGCGGTCGCGACCTGCTGGTTATGGGGCATCTGGACCCAGAACTCGGGCTTGTCCTCGCCATAGCCGATGCCATAGGGCAGGAACTCCAGCACGCGCTTGTAGCCGAGGGCGCCGAGCACGGCGTCGTAGAACTCAGCGGCGCGTTCGACATCGCGCACGCCGACGGAAACATGATGCAACATGGGTAACCCTCCTGAATGTGTTGGGACGCGCGGTGGCGCCGAGTGACTCACTTGAAAAGCCATTCCGGTTTTAGGATCGAAACGTCGGCGCCTGCTACCGTGAGCGGGCCGGGGGTTTCCGCCAGCCGGTCGAGACGGACGAGAGCAAAGCCGGCGTCGCCATACGACGACATCACGCTACCGAGTTCGACCGCACCGGCGGTCAGCGCCGTGCCGGCCGCGATTTCGGCATCGGGGGCGCTGAACGGCAGGAGGCGTTTGCGATCGGTGCCGCGATGCTTCATGCGGGCGGTCAGTTCCTGGCCGACATAGCAGCCCTTGGTGAAGGAAATGGCATTGAGCTCGTCGAGATCGCCATCGAGAGCGAACACCTTTTCGTTGCCGAAATCGGCCGCCTCGGGCACGCCATGGGTCCAGCGCCAGTCGTGATAGGCGTCGGTGCCATCGACAGTCTCAACATCGGCTGCGACGACATTGCGCTGGCCGAGTACCGCCAGGCGCGGGTCGTCGGGGCCAGCATCGGCGATGACGATGCGGTCGTTGCGCGGTTCGATGGTGACCTGGGCGCGCAGCTTGTACAGCGTCAGGCGCTGGACCAGCCCCGGGCGCTGCTGCATCTGGACGTCGATCAGGATGGTGTCGTCCTCGGCGAACAACAGGAAATCGAACAGGATTTTGCCCTGCGGCGACAGCAGGGCGGCGTACAGCGGCTGTCCGGGCGTCAGGTTTGTGACATCGTTGGTGATCAGCCCCTGCAGGAACGGGCGCGCTTCGGGGCCCGAAACGGCGATGACGGCGCGGTCGCTGAGGTGGCAGGGTTTGCGAATCAAGCGGGCCTCGTTCGGTGCTGTTGCCAAGGATCGGCGCGCAGCCTACTGCTTGGCGTATGGAAAGCTACGATCTTTTGCTCCGCGGAGGGATGTGTGCAACGCCGAACGGCATTGCACAAGCCGATGTTGGTGTACGCGATGGCAAGATTCGCGCGATCGGCAGTCTCACCGGTCCGGCGGCCGAGGTGTTCGATGCCACCGGGCTCCACGTCCTTCCCGGCGTGATCGATACCCAGGTGCATTTCCGCGAACCCGGCAACGCCCACAAGGAAGACCTTGAGTCCGGCTCGCGCGCCGCCGTGCTCGGCGGGGTGACGGCGGTTTTCGAGATGCCGAACACCAATCCGCCGACCACCACGCGCGCCGCCATCGAAGACAAGCTGGCGCGGGCCGCCGGGCGGATGCATTGCGACCACGCCTTCTACGTCGGCGCGACGCCGGACAATGTCGGGGCGCTGTCCGAGCTGGAAAAGCTGCCGGGCGTGTGCGGCGTGAAGGCATTCCTCGGCTCCTCCACCGGCACGCTGCTGCTGGAGCAGGAAGACGCGATTTTCGCGGCGCTGCAGGGCGGCTCGCGGCGCATGGCGGTGCATTCCGAGAACGAGCAGCGCCTGCGCGAACGCAAACCCTACGCCGTGCGCGGCGATGTGCGGACCCATCCCGTTTGGCGCGATGCCGAGACGGCGCGTTCTTCGACCGAGCGGGTGCTGCGGCTGGCACGGGCGGCGGGGCGGCGGCTGCATGTCCTGCACGTCACAACGGCCGACGAACTGCCGCTGCTCGCCGAATCGCGCGATCTGGCAACAGTGGAAACCACGCCCCAGCACCTCACTCTGGCGGCGCCGGAGTGCTACGAGCGCCTCGGCACGCTCGCCCAGATGAACCCGCCGATCCGCGAGGCCCATCACCGCGAGGCGCTGTGGCAGGCGGTGGCCGACGGCCTGATTGACGTCATCGGCTCCGACCACGCGCCGCATACGCGCGAGGAAAAAGCCAAGACCTATCCCGACTCGCCGTCGGGCCTGACCGGCGTGCAGACGCTGGTGACGCTGATGCTCGACCACGTCGCCGCCGGCCGGCTGACGCTGGAACGCTTCGTCGATCTGACCAGCGCCGGCGCGGCGCGCATCTTCGGCATCGCCGACAAGGGCCGCATCGGCATCGGCTACGACGCCGACTTCACCGTCGTCGACTTGAAGGCGAAAAAGCGGATCGAGAATTCGTGGATCGCGTCGCGCTGCGGCTGGACTCCCTTCGACGGGATGGAAACCACCGGCTGGGCCGTGGCCACCATCATCCGCGGCACGACGGTGATGCGCGACGGTGCCCTGGTGACGGCGGGCGCCGGCAAGCCGCTCCGGTTCTGGGAGACGCTGCAACGCACTGCCCGGTAATTCGTAGGCGGAGCAACGCTCCGGCCCCGGACGATAGGCTTAACAGCGATGGGAACATCGCTCCTGCGGCGGGGTGTGGCGGACCAATCGTCTCTGGACAACTCATGGTCGCGTCGTCGCGTCGCATGGCTGCGACCCTGCAAGCCGGGACACTTTGCCGTAATGGCTGAAGCCCAAATCGGGGAAATCGGCCGCAATTCGGGGGACGGGGAGGGAACCGCTGCTCGGCGCCGGGGTTACGGGCCGGTCGGGCCGCGACAGAGGCAACTACCAACTCGCCACCGGCAGGGGATATTGTTCTATAAGCGGCGCGCCGCCGGAAAGACGCCAGGGAACCTTATGATCCATACGAATGCGCCAACCGGCCAAGCTGTCGGGGTCTGATGGATTACGTAACGATCATCCTCACAGGTTGGGCGATCGGGCTCATTGCGGCCGTTCCGATCGGACCGGTGAATCTGATCTGCATTCGCCGGACGCTGCAATTCAATGCGTTCTACGGCTTCCTGTCGGGGCTTGGCGCCTCGCTCGGCGACGGTATTTTCGCCTGCATCGCCGCCTTCAGCCTGACCGCCATTGCCCAGATCATCGGTGCCTATTCGGTGCCGCTGCAGATCGGCGGCGGCATCATGCTGACGGTCATGGGACTGCGCATGTTTTTCGCCTCGCCGCCGGAGCGAATCGGTGACGCCCTGATCGCGGCGGGCGGTGCCACCTGCAACGGCAAGCCGGCCAACGGCAACGGCAACGGCAAGAATGGCAACGGCAAGAACGGCGCCATCAAATCGCCGGCCCGCGGCATGGCCACCACCTTTGCGCTCACCACCACCAATCCGGCGACGTTGCTGTGGTTCTTCTCGGGCGCCGCCGGCCTCGGCGGATTGTCGGAAAGCCTGCGCTTCTTCCAGGCGGCGTTCTGGGTGCTCGGCGTCATGCTCGGCTCGGCGACCTGGTGGCTGGTGCTGACCACCACGGTCGGCAAGCTGCACGCCAAGATCGACGACCACGTTGTCCAGATCATCAACCGGGTCTCCGGCGTGCTGGTGTTCCTGTTCGGCCTCGCGGTGCTGCTGCACGTCGTGTTTCCGCACCTGTTCAGCGCCGCCGACCTGCCGGGCGCGGCCGCCCGCCACGCTGCACTCCCAATTCACTGGGCTTTGTGACATCCTCATCCGGGGCGTGCAGGCGAGGGTGAGGCCTGCCCGGCGGGGTGCGTCATGACGTCTGAAATTGTGTTGATGAATCAACGTGCTATTGCGTTGGCCGCGGATTCTGCGGTGACCATGATCGATGACGAACGGGTGATCGTCCGCAATGATCAGAAGAAGCTGTTCAATCTTGCCGAGGGTTTGCCGGTCGGGGTGATGTTCTTCGGCATCGCCGATCTGATGGGCCATCCCTGGGATGTGCTGGTCGAGCATTTCGGCAGCCATGCCCGGCCCAAACCGATGGCGCATGTCCGCGACTATGCCGAAAGCCTGTTCAGTCTGCTCGACGTGCTTGAGAGCTTCTTTCCGCCGGCGCGCCAGCGCGACGAGTACAAGCGGCTGGTACTGTCGGTCTTCCGCTTCATCTTCCGCCTCGCCGATTACCTGCAGTCGACCGGCACCGAAGGTCCCGACGAGGTCATCCTGGGTGAGGCGATCGAACTGGTGTGGGGGCGCTACCAAAGGTATGTCGACGGCCGTCCGCGCCGCGATCTCGACTGCTTCCCGCCCGGCTTCGCCGACCGCATCAAACGCGATTACGCCGATACCGCCGAGGAGATGATCGGCTATGCCTTCCGGGCATTTCCGCTGGATCTGGCGGCACGCCAGCGGCTGTGCGACATCGCCGTGTTCTGCGTCGTGAAGGATTTGTTCCTTGAGGACGTCACCGGGCTGGTGTTCGGCGGCTTCGGCAGCGGCGATGCCTACCCGGTGCTGGTCACCTACAATGCTTCGGCGGTGATCGGCGGCATCGTCAAGCGGGCGCAGGTCGACGAAACCAGGATCGACGGCGACGTTCACGCCTCGATTTCGCTCTACGCCGAAAGCGATGCCTCGTACGCCTTCCTGGGCGGGATCGATATCGATCTCGAGGCGCGCCTCTATGACACCGTCTCCGAGGTGTCGAGCGAGCTGGTCGACAATGTCGTGGGCCGTTTTGACAACATCGATCCCGCCGAGCGCGAGAGCATCCGCCGCGAGGCCCAGGAGGAATGCGTGCCGCAGGCGGTGGAAAGCTGCTACCGCACGCTCAATTCCTTCCAGCGCAGCACCTACATCGACCCGATCCTCGCGGTGGTGGAAATTTCCACCCGTCAGGACCTCGCCGAGACCGTGCACGACCTCGTGGCGCTCAACATTTTCAAGAAGCGCATTTCCGCCCAGGACCCGACCGTTGGCGGCGCCATCGATGTGGCCGTGATCAGCCGCGACGCCGGCTTCACCTGGTGGAAACGGCAGGGAGTGATGGCATGACCGCGCCGCGTTCGCATTTCGCCGAGGCCGCCGATCGGCTCGAACACACCATCGAAGAGTTGAAAGCGCGCCAGTACGACGCCACCGGAACCAAGCCGCCGCCGGCCCCAACGCCGACCCGGCAGCCGCTCAACCCGGACGAAGCCTGGGCCAAGTCGTTTGCCACCCATTCGATGACCACCCGCCGCGGCGAATCCGCCTCGCCGGCGCCCGGCTACAAGCTGCCGCGGTCGGAGCGGCCCCGCATCCCGGATATGCCCAAGCCCGCGAGGCCCGAACCGGCACGCGAAACCGGCGCCTCCGGCCACATCGGCGGCGCCCTCGGCAAACCGGCCGGCAAGCGCGGCCTCCTGGCGCGCCTGTTCCGCGGGCCAAAGGGTTAACCGGCCGCGATAATTAGGCTGGCGCACCCGCCCTGCCTTTGGGTTATTCTGTGGGTCTGACATAGGAAGGGCACCGGGCGTTCACGCGCTCGGATATGGTGTAGTGCGCGAGTCGCGGAGTGCCGCGGCCGAGGCGTACCTGTGAAGAGGAATTACCATGCGTCTTGCACTGATTTTGGCGGTCCTGCTGATGGCAACGGCGGCCCATGCGGCCGGTCCCGATCCCAAGCTTTCGCCGGCTGCCAACCAGGCGTATCTGGCGGCGTGGGACAAGGCCCATCTCGGCAAACCCGGTGCGGTGATCAAGCCGTCGGGCCTGCGCTATCAGATCTTGCGGAGCGGCTACGGCATGCGGCCGCGGCCGACCGATTACGTGACGGTCTATTACACCGGCACGCTGATCAACGGCGAGAAGTTCGACGGCACCGAAGAGGGCATGCCGGTCCGCTTCAAGGTCAACTCGCTGATCTCGGGCTGGGCCGAAGCGCTGACCCTGATGAAGGTCGGCGACCGCTGGCAGATTCTCATTCCGTACAAGCTCGGCTATGGCGAAGCCGGTTCGCCGCCGCAGATTCCGCCGATGCAGACGCTGGTGTTCGAGGTCGAACTGATGAAGGTCGTTCCGGCGCGTCTGCGCCCGGCCGATCCCAACAACCCGGACGACAAGCATGCCGGTGAGGATCTCGGGCCGGACGACCCCGATCGGTGATCGTGCAGCGGCAACGGCAAACGGCCGGACCCGTCGCGAGGCGGGTGCCGGCGGAGCGTAATACGTGACGAACAAGCTGGCTCAGCTTCTGCGCGGTCGCGGCGGCGCGCTTCGTATCGCCCTGGCGCTCTTGCTGGTGGTGTCGGCCAGCGCGCTGTTCTGGGCCAGCCGCGACTACACCGTCATGGCGCCGGAGTGGGACGGCCTGGTGCGTGGGGTCACCTACTATCCGAGCCACACCTACGACAGCGAGCAGCTTAAGCACGTTCCGCCCGAGCGCATCGACGCCGACATGGCGCAGCTCAGCCGCTTCACCGGTCACGTCCGCACCTACACGGTGAATTACGGCCTCGACAAGGTTCCGGAAATCGCCCAGCGCTACGGTCTCACCGTGTCGGTCGGCATCTGGATCGGCGCCGATCTCGACAAGAACGAAATCGAGATGGACAAGGCGCTGGCGGCGATTCTCGCCAACCGGCGCGCCATCGACCGCGTCATCGTCGGCAACGAAGCCTTGATGCGCGGCGACGTCACCGACCAGCAGCTGATCGGCTACATCAAGCGCGTGCGCGCGGCGCTGCCGGCCCGCATCAAGGTGACGACCGCCGAAACCTGGTCGACCTGGCTGATGCACGACGAAGTCGGCCAGTATTGCGACGTGATTTTCGTCCACCTGTTGCCGTACTGGGAAGGCGCCGACATCCGCGGTTCGATGGGTTTCCTGCAGGGCGCCTTCAACCACGTCCAGAATGAGTTCCCCGACAAGCCGATCGTGATCGGCGAGGTCGGCTGGCCGTCGCAGGGCCGCACCATGAACAATGCGGACGCCTCGCTCGCCAATCAGGCCTATTTCATCCGCAACTTCGTGCAGCTCGCGCTCGACAAGGGCTACGACTACTACATCATCGAGGCCTACGATCAGCCGTGGAAGGCCGCGATCGAAGGCAAGGGCGGCGGCGTCGGCGCCTATTGGGGCCTGTTCAACGCCGAAGGCCAGCCGAAATTCAATTTCACCGGCACGGTGCGCTCGTTCCCGCAGTGGCGGAGATACACGCTGCTGGCGGCGGCGTTCTCGCTGCTGCTCGGCTTCATCATTCTCGGGCGCATGCCCAAGGTGCGCTCCACCGGCTATGTCGTGATCGGCGGACTGGTGGCGCTGGTGACGACCGGCATCCTGCTCCTGATCGACGCGGTGACGCTGAACTATGTCGATCCCACCAACATCGCGATGATCCTGGCGATGAGCCCGCTGGTGTTGCTGGCGTCGATCGTCATCCTGACCGAAGGCGTCGAGCTGGCGTCGGCGTTGTGGCGGGTGGACAAGCGCCTGGTGCGGGCGACGATCCCCGAGAATCCGCCGATGGTCTCGGTGCATGTTCCTTGCTACAACGAACCGCCCGAGATGCTGATCGCGACGCTCGATGCGCTGGCGCGGCTCGACTACGAGAATTTCGAGGTCATCGTTCTCGACAACAACACGCCGGACGAGGAATCCTGGAAGCCGGTTCAGGCGCACTGCGCCATGCTGGGCCCGCGCTTCCGCTTCTTCCATGTCGGCGGCGTCAAGGGGTTCAAGGCCGGCGCGCTCAACATCGCGATCACGCTGACCCACCCGGATGCGAAATATGTTGCGGTGATCGACAGCGACTATCACGTCGATCCCAACTGGATGCGGCTGACGCTGCCCTATTTCGCCGACGAGCGCATCGCCATCGTGCAAGGCCCGCAGGATTATCGCGACGCCGACGAAAGCCTGTTCAAGGCGATGTGCTACGAGGAATATCGCGGCTTCTTCCAGATCGGCATGGTCGAGCGCAACGAAAGCGACGCCATCATCCAGCACGGCACCATGACCATCGTGCGCAAGGACAAGCTCGACGAAGTCGGCGGCTGGGCGACGTGGTGCATCACCGAGGATACCGAACTCGGCCTTCGCCTGTTCGAGGCCGGCTACGGCGCCGCCTATCTGCCGGTGTCGATGGGCAAAGGCCTCATTCCCGACACGCTGAAATCGTTCCAGGGCCAGCGCTATCGCTGGGTCTACGGCGCCATGCAGATCATGAAGCGGCACGCCGGCGCGATCTTCTTCGGCAAGACCGATCTGTCGTGGGCGCAGCGCTACCACTTCTTCTCCGGCTGGCTGCCGTGGCTCAGCGACGGGCTCGGCATGATCGTGACCTTCATCGCGCTCGGCTGGAGCTTCGCGA
>NZ_JBWZET010000116.1:0-4102 GCF_056722145.1 Rhizomicrobium sp.
TTCGTCATCTCTGCAAACATTTAAGCGAGGCGCACTCGCACATGAACTGCGTTCATGAAGGGGCAACGGGCAATTTGCACCCGAAAGCAGACGTTCCCGGGCGAGGGCGTACTTCCGAGATGCGCCATTAGTTGCCATTCCCTCCGAGCGTCATCCCTGAAGAACGTGGGCGATTTCGGCTTCATTCTCGAGAGCCAGTGCGCACTCCAAAATATTCGCATACTCGGGAAGGAAAAGGCTCTTTCGCCAGACAAACGTGAAGTCGCCTTTCTCATCGCTTGCGGAAATCATCGCTGCGACAATCGCCTGAGCGGCATCACGACCAAGTTCATTCGCGGCGATAGCTTTGGCTGCGCCTATCACACGAGCTAAGCGTAAATATCGCGACGGCTCAGGTCGGAAGGCAATTAGGTCTGGCGAGCCATCGTCGCGGACAACTCCACGAGAATTATCTTCGCTTAGCGGTTCAATCGGAATGCAAAAGTCAGCCATGATCAAATCAATTCCCACTCTTTTGGCCGGCAGAATAGCAGAAGGGAATGGCAAGTTCTGGCGCAAATACGACCTATTCCGAACGGCGAATCTAAGCTCGTTTTCAGACATTCCCTGGCTCGGCTCAGCACACCGCCGTCGCCAGAGCGCTGCCCATCGAGTCCGGGCTGCCGAGTTCATCTGTCGGCGTGTTCGACAGATCGGCGGTTTCGTAATAGTCGCCGGTGATGAGGTCGTATTCGTCGGCGGCAAGGCTGCGAATGGTGCGGGCGGCGCAATCGATGTGCACCTTGAACACGACCTGCGGGTTGCGGCTGTCGTGCCATTTGACTTCGCGCTGCGATCCGGCGCGCTTCACCGTGGAAGGCGCGTAGAAGAACGTCACGTCGTGGAACGTGAAATAGGGCTTCCAGTCGGATTCGTTTTGCGCCGTCGCCGGGATAACGAGCACAGCCGTAAGAACACCGCAGGCGACCGTTTTCATGGCGCGATGCTGGCGCGGTCGCGGTGCAAGCGGGCACTTGCGGCAATGCAACCGGAAGTGTACAACTGGTTGCCTATCGCAAGGTAAAGTTGAGTTGCGGCGTCGGTTGTAACCCTCATTCAAGGAGCAATTCGCATGCCTGAGAACAATATTGGCCTGTTCCACGCCAAGTACGTCACATTCGGTACGGCCCCCGGAGCGCCGATCCTCCATCTCAATTTGTTGGTCAATACGCCGAAAAAGACCATCAGCGGCACGGCAACGGTTACGGCCGCATTGCCCAACCCGATTCTGGTCAGCTGCGCCGTCACCGGAACCTATTCGGTCATGACGGTGATGCCGAAGGTGACCCATATCCAGCTCAAGCTGCAGGGCGTTCTCCTGGGCGACGGCAATCTCGCTGTGGCCGAGCCGCAAAGCGATCTGTTGGAAGTGCTGGTTGTCCTCGACGAGACGTGGACCTCGGGCGAGGCGCAATACACCTATCTGCGTCATCCCAAGCCCGTCATCGAGCAGCCGATCCATTTGGTCATCGACTGAGCCAAGCCACCGGGGCAAGGCGCCTTCGGGCGCTTTGCTCTGCCGGCGTCAGGCCGGTCGCGCGCGCAGGCGCAGCACCCGCCAGATCGCCGCCCCGGCGAACTTGACGACGCGCCCCTGTGGGTCGGCGCCGACCGCCTTGGCGATCATCCGGGTCAGCTTCTCGATGTGGCGGCGGCGGTAGATGCGCAGCGTGATGCCGATAAGATTGCGGGAGTAGTCGCGGCGCACATAGGGCCGGGCAGGGATCGCGTCCGCGGGCACGACGGCGCAATAATGGGAGAAGCTGATTTCGTCGTCGTCGCTTTCGGTGGCCCGGCCGATGGCGATCAGCAGCTTCTTCCAGAATGGCAGGTCCGGTTCATGTTGTGCCTCAAGAGTCTCGTAGAACAGCTTGTAATGGCGGTACTCGTCGGCCGCGATCCGCCCGGCGATTTCTTTCAGCAACGGTTCATCGGTGGCCTCTTTGATGGCGGTGTAATAGGTCGAGGTTCCGCTCTCGACGACACAGCGGGCGATCATCTCGCCGCGCCGCGACCCGCGTACCGAATCTGAGTCGTTGCCGTCGAAATGGGCAGGGCGGTAGCCGGCCCGGAAGCGGGCGAAGGCCTCTTCCAGCTTGAACGAAGGATCGGCGAGTTCCGCCCAGCGGCCGAGCACCTTGCCGTGCTGGGTTTCCTCGTGGCCCCATTGCTCGATGGTCGGGTGGAACGACGGGTCGGGGAACACGCGCTTCAGGTAGCCGACGTAGTCGGGCGCGTTGTATTCGACCAGTGCCGCCGACTTGATGGCGTCGACCATCCAGGGTTCCGCCTTGGCGCGGTCGAACTTCTCCCACGCGATATCGTCAGGGCTCCAGCCCTGTTTGAAAATTGGCTCTGCCGTCATTCGCGCCTCTGTTGCACCCGCCTGCGTAGATTATAGCTATACTAAAACGCACAGGGGAACCGGCTGTTTCGAAATGGGAACAAACAGATGCGCAAGGATTCCGCCACGGTTCGGGCACCAAAGCAAAACGGCCCGCCGGTGAAGGCAGGCCGTTGCCGTTCGGATCGGAACGATGGTCAGGCGTAGGCGCGCAGCGACGCCAGCGCGTCGAGCTTGGCTTGGCGTACCGGCTTGTCGGTGTCGGCGGCCTTGGCGAGGTTCTCGGTCGCCGCCGCGATGCGGGCGTCGAGATCGTTCGCCGGAATAGCTTCCTCGGCCAGTACCGTCAGCTTGGTCTGGGTGACTTCGGCGAAGCCGCCGAGCACCAGGAACTTCTGGGCGTCCTTGCCGCCGGAAACCGTGATGACGCCGGGGCGCAGCACGGTGATCACCGGCGTATGACCGGCCATCACGCCCATGTCGCCCTCGGAGCCCGGGATCGTGACCATGTCGGCATCCGCGGACAGCAGAAGCTGTTCGGGAGAGACGAGGTCGAAAGTGATTTTGTCGGCCATTGTGCAGTTTAGGGAGTAGGGAATGGGGAGTAGGGAATAGTGAAATGATGCTCGCTCACTTCAAAGTCCCGTATCCCTACTGCCTATTCCCTACTCCCTAGTTCCGTTTTGTTACGCCGCTTCCTTCGCCAGCTTCTCAGCCTTGGCGACGGCGTCTTCGATGGTGCCGACCATGTAGAAGGCCGCTTCCGGCAAATGGTCGTATTCGCCCTCGATCACCGCCTTGAACGAGCGGATGGTGTCCTTGAGGTCGACGAAGATGCCGGGGAAGCCGGTGAACACTTCGGCGACGTGGAACGGCTGGCTGAGGAAGCGCTGGATCTTGCGGGCGCGGCTGACGATGATTTTGTCTTCTTCCGACAGCTCGTCCATGCCCAGGATGGCGATGATGTCCTGCAGGCTCTTGTAGCGCTGCAGCGTCGACTGCACCAAGCGGGCGACGTCATAGTGTTCCTGGCCGACGACATGCGGGTCGAGAATGCGCGACGTCGAGTCGAGCGGGTCCACGGCCGGATAGATGCCGATTTCGGTCAGGGCGCGGCTCAGCACCGTGGTGGCGTCGAGATGCGCGAACGAGGTCGCCGGCGCCGGATCGGTCAGGTCGTCGGCCGGCACGTAAATCGCCTGCACCGAGGTGATCGAACCCTTCGAGGTGGTGGTGATGCGTTCCTGCAGCGTGCCCATGTCGGTGGCGAGCGTCGGCTGATAGCCCACCGCCGACGGGATGCGGCCCAAGAGCGCCGACACTTCCGAGCCGGCCTGGGTGAAACGGAAAATGTTGTCGATGAACAGCAGCACGTCCTGGCCCTGGTCGCGGAAATATTCGGCGACGGTCAGGCCGGAGAGGGCGACGCGGGCGCGGGCACCCGGCGGCTCGTTCATCTGGCCGAACACCAGGGCGCACTTCGAACCGGCGGTGGAACCCTTCTTGGGGTCCTTGTTGACGCCGGACTCGATCATCTCGTGATAGAGGTCGTTGCCTTCGCGGGTACGTTCGCCGACGCCGGCAAACACCGAGTAGCCGCCGTGCTTCTTGGCGATGTTGTTGATCAGTTCCTGGATGAACACGGTTTTGCCGACGCCGGCGCCGCCGAACAGGCCGATCTTGCCGCCGCGGGAATAGGGCGCGAGCAGGTCGACGACC
>NZ_JBWZET010000117.1:0-5923 GCF_056722145.1 Rhizomicrobium sp.
GGGCTGCGTCGATCCCGTGAAATAGGCGCAAACCAGAATCGGCGCGCGCCCCGGCGGGAAAATGATCCCGATATCGTTGCGGGTTCCGTTGTCGCCCGAGCCGGTCTTGTCGGCGATGCGCCAATCCCGGGGCAATCCCGCTTTCAGCCGGTTGGCGCCGGTGGTGCTGGCCGCCATGGTGTTGATCAGCCAGGTGCGCGAGACGGGCGTCAGCACGTCCCCGACCAGCACTTTCTGCAAATTCCGCAGCATCGCGTCGGGCGTGGTGGTGTCGCGCGGATCGCCCGGCACGGCGCTGTTGAGGTCGGGTTCGATGCGATCGAGCCGGCTTTCGCTATCGCCGAGCGAGCGGGCGAACGCGGTCCATCCTGCCGGTCCGCCGATGGTCTGCAGCAACAGATTGGCGGCGGTGTTGTCGCTGACGAGAAGGATCGCTTCCATCAGCGCGCCGATGCTGAGCGCTTCATGCTGCTCGGTGATCGGCGAATGGGCGACGAGTGCGCTTTTGCCGTAATAGAGCTTGCGCTCGGCCAATTCGTGGCCGCCATCAATCTGGTGCAGCACCGCCGCCGCCAGCAGCAGCTTGAAAGTGGAACACAGCGGAAAGCGTTCGTCGGCCCGCTGGCGCAGCGTCTTGCCGCTGGCGGTGTCGAGCGCCGCGACGCCCAGGCGCCCGTCCGGGGGCGGGCCCGCCGCCGCCGGCAGGGTGAGAAGGCCGGCACAAACCGTTCGCCGCGTCAGCATTGGTTCTCCTCCACGATCTGAGGTTAAATCCGCCCATGCGAGTCGTCGAGTGTCCGTCTCCCAACCACGATGCGCGCCCCGGCGGCGTCGACATGCTGGTGCTGCATTATACCGGCATGCAGACAGGCACCGCGGCGCTGGCCCGCATGTGCGACGCAGCGGCCGAAGTCTCGGCGCATTACATGATCGACGAGGACGGCACCGTCTATCACCTGGTGCCGGAAGAGCGCCGCGCCTGGCACGCCGGGGTGTCGTTCTGGGCGGGAGTGCCGTCGGTCAATGCCCGCTCCATCGGCATCGAACTCGTCAATCCCGGCCACGAATGGGGCTACCGCGCCTTTCCGGCGCCGCAGATCGAGGCGCTGATGGCGCTGTCGCACGCCATTCTGGCGCGCCATCCGATTCCGGCGTGTCATGTCCTCGGCCATTCCGACGTCGCGCCCGACCGCAAGACCGATCCCGGCGAATTGTTTCCCTGGCAAAGATTGGCAGAGAACGGCATCGGGCTGTGGCCGGCGCCGCGCGATAGCAAAAACGATATCGCCACCATGCTCGCCGCCTTCGGTTATGGCGTTCCGCCGCAGGCGCCGCTTGCAAGCGTAATCACGGCGTTTCAGCGCCACTTCCGCCCGTCATGCATCGACGGCGTAGCCGATGCCCAATGTGCGGCGATACTCGCCGGATTGCTGGCCGTTTAGGGTCGACATCCTGCAACGGAGGGGATTGATGAAAACGATCGGCCTGATCGGCGGGATGAGCTGGGAATCCACCGTCACCTATTACCGCCTGATCAACGCGGCCGTACAGCAGCGCCTTGGCGGCGTCCATTCAGCGCGCATCCTGATGCACTCGTTCGATTTCGCCGACATCGCCCAGTTGCAGCGCGCTGGCGACTGGACCGAATGCGACGCGACGCTGGCGCGGGCCGGCTCGGGCTTGGTGAAGGCGGGCGCCGATGTCCTCCTCATCTGCACCAACACCATGCATCTGTGCGCTCCGGCGCTGGAAAAGGCGGCCGGCGTCCCTGTGCTGCACATTGCCGATCCGCTGGGCGAGGCGATCGTGGCGGCGGGGCTGAGGCGCGTCGGCCTGATCGGCACCAAGTTCACCATGGAGCGCCCCGACGTGTTGACGGGGCGGCTGAAGACCCGCTTCGATCTCGACATCCTGACGCCGGATGGCGCCGACGCCGACGACATCCATCGCGTCATCTTCGAGGAGTTGTGCCGCGGCCAGTTCCTCGCAGCCTCGCGGGCGCGCTTGCGTGCCATCATGGCGGGGCTGGTGGCGCGCGGCGCCGCAGCCATCGTGCTCGGTTGCACCGAGATTCCGCTGCTGGTCTCGGCAGGCGATGCCAGCGTGCCGCTGTTCGATACCACTGCGCTTCACGCCGGCGCCGCGGCGGCGTTTGCACTTGAGGGATGATGAAAACGGCCGTCCTGATCGGCGGCCTGAGCTGGCAAGCGAGCGCAGTCTATTACAAGCTGCTCAATCTGGCCGTGCCGGGGCGGCTTGCACGGCCCGGCTCGCCGCCAACGGGCTGCAGGTGGTGATTCCGTCCACCGCCGGGCGTGCAGTTATCCACAAGACGATCCTCGACGAGTTGGTGCTGGGCCGGATTGTCGAGAAATCCCGCGACGCCTGCCGCAACATCATTGCGCGGCTGGTTCACGATGAAGGCACCCAAGGCGTAATTCTCGGCTGCACCGAACTTCCGCTGCTGCGCAGCGCCGGCGATGGCGCCGTTCGGCTCTACGACACGACGCGTTTGCACGCTTTGGCGGCAGTGGCGGCGGCGTACGGTTAACGCGGCATCGAAACCACAGCCCGCGACGACTGAAGCAATTAATCCGGGAGAAGGCTTCTTCCTGTCGTAAATATTGTGTTAAAATTTCCGCGTAGATCGTGCGGAGGGCGCTATGCCCAAAGAGGACAACCTCGTTGATCCGGGAGTCGATGTGCAGGTCATCTCGGTCCCGGCCGGCGTCCCCGGCGGTCAGATCAGCATTCCTTCTCCGTCTGGCGCCGGCAATGGCGTCGTGGTGATGCCGCTGCCGCAAGTCGGGGCGATGCAGGGCGCACAAGGACCGGCCGTGATCCTGATCACGGTGGGCGGGAAGAAAGAAGAAAAGAGCGAGAAGAAATCGTCGAGCGTGTTCCAGAGGCTCTAGCCGACGAGGGGCGGGGGACATGACCACTTGGCAATGGATATGGATTGGGCTCGCGGCGGCGACGCTAGTGTTGGGTGTGTGGGGGTACTTCATGTTTGGGTTCGGCTGGTTGGGCAACAGGTACGCGGCGCCCAAGCGTGACATGCGCACGACCTGGAAAGTGGTTCAGCTCGGCGGTCCGCTGCCCGAGGGTGTCGGCCTTCCCGGCACCGTGAAATTCGGCGTGATCATCTCCACCAATGCGATGCTGCAATACGCGCAGACGTTGCTGTTCTGCCCGCTGTTCGATGGCGTCGACGAGAAAACGCAGAAGCCGCTGGCGGTGCTGCCATGGCACGTCCAGGTGGAAATTCGCCAGGAGCCGGACAAGCAGTTCGCCGAAGTGCCCTATGGGCGCAAATACGTGTCGACCAAGATCGTGCTGCCGATCGGCCATAACGAGATCGACACCGACGGTCTCGAGCGCGGTTATCTCGACGAACACAGCCGGGCGCTGGTCGCCAAGAAGCTTTCGCTGTGGATGCCGCCGTTCGCCAAGTTTCACGGCTGATCGCCGCTGGCGTCGACCGAACCGTTCCTCTAGAGTCACGCCGCGTCAGATGGCCGGATGGCCGCTCGCTTGCGTGGCTGTGTGACGTCGGGCTTGCCCGGCGAAACCCAAAGCGCGCAGGCGGGAGGAAAGTCCGGGCTCCACGGAAACACGGTGACGGATAACATCCGCCGGGGGCGACCCCAGGGATAGCGCCACAGAAAATATACCGCCGATCCGCCGCTCTTTCGGGGGCGCGGAGGTGAGGTTGAAATGGTGCGGTAAGAGCGCACCGCGGGCCCGGCAACGGGAACGGCACGGCAAGCCCCACCGGGAGCAAGACCAAATAGGGATGGCACGTAACCCGTTTCCGGGTAGCCGTCCGGGTAGGTCGCGTGAGGCGATGGGCAACCATCGTCCCAGAGGAATGGCCATCCAGCCGTCGCAAGACGGCGGACAGAACCCGGCTTACAGGCCGTCTGACGCTTTTACTTTTTGCAGGACGCGAAGAATTTCTGGCGGAACGCCGCCAGCGCCGCCGGATCGAGATGCGTCTGCTTGCGTAAGAAATAGCTGTTGTAGAGCCGGTTGAAGCAGGCGTTGATGGCTTCGCCGGGCGATCCGGGCTGGACCTCGAGTGGTTTTCCGGGGGCGCCGTTGCCAGTGTACCACTCGCCGGTCAGCGTCAACGACAGGCGCCGTTCCTTGCCGGCGGAAAGGTCCCATTCCATGTCGTTCCTGGCGACGCAGGAAATCGCGCCAAAATTGAGATTCTGATAAGCACCGGTCAACGCCTCGGTCGGCTCGGCGATCATGTAATAGGGCGGGATGTCGGAGGAATAGAGGAGCTTGTCGCCTTTCACACGCGCCGATGCGAGGCCGCCGACGCAGCGATCGCCGCCGGTAATGAATTTCTTCAGCCGTAGCGAGTCGCCCTGCCGCTCGACAATGCTGAGGCCATCGAAGATCCCGGTGCCACCGCCGCTCCATTGGGTCTGAAGCAGGAATTGACTGCCGTTATTGGCGAGCACGCTGTAAGAGGCGAAGACTGGATGGGGTGAAGTCTCGTCAATTCCGTCGGCATTGACGCTGCCGTTTTTGACGGTCGGGCGGTGATACGTCTTCTTGGCCTCGGCGGTGCAGGTCTTCAGATCAATCGTGTCGCCTTCTTTCGTTTCGCCGCTGTCGAGGCAGCCGGGATGGATCGGTGCGCCGCGATAGGTGAACATCTTTTCGGGCGCGACGGTGCTCCACACCGGTCCCGCTGCACACGAGGTGGTCAGGAACACAAAAGCCAAGCCGACTTGGAACGGGCGCATGAAGAGGCTCCGGAAGTTGCGGCGTCCACTGTAGGGGCGGCGGTCCCATCCGCTGAGTGGACATTTCGGCCACTTCTGCCACGGCGCCGGACAACCGCGACTGGGAGACCTCTGGTGCGGTCGCGCCACCACGGTGATCCGGTTCGAGAATCCGACACAGGGCCTGGGGGTTACGATGCCTTTACCGGCCGCCACAGGGTCTCGCGCGACCTTGCCGACTGGCGCGCAACAATATTCTGCGAATAACTCTTAAAATCCCTCCAGAAATGTATTGGCGCGCGCCCCCCGGACTGATAGGAGTCCATCACAGTATCAATCGATGGGGTGTTCAGAGGGCCGAGCGCTGGGGCGTCCGGCCCTCGGCTTTTGGGGCTGCCCTTTGCGCCAGGGCGAGATCTGCGTCAGCGCATATGGAACACCGAGACGCCCAGTTTGCCGTTGGTGATTTCGGCTTTTCGCCAGGTGGAATTGTCGTTGAGCGACACCCAGCGGCGTTCCTCGGCGCGGTAGTGCCAATCCTTGTCGCGCTGGAAGAACACCTGCACACCTTTGCCTTCGATGATGTTGAGAATGGAAAGGTCGTGGCTGTTGCGCTCGTCGAAATCGGTGGAGGCGTTCTGGCCCATCTCGGAATAGATTTCGTTGAGTTCCAGCAGGCCCGCGTTCACGAAATCGTCGAGCGGGCGGACGTTGAGCCCGATGCGTTCGGCTTCGCGGATGGTGATCGGATAGGAGTGCGAGGGAAAGCTGGCGTTCAGCGTGTTGGAGATTTCCTCGGCGCGTTTGCGGTCTTTCAGGTGATACGAAAGGATGTCGACGCACAGCCGGGTTGACAGCGCGCTGGCCCGATCGACGGCGCCGATCACCAGCGGATGGACGTGGCGGTAGAGCTCTCCGTACGGATTATCGCCGTCCTTGCCGGCCTGTTCGCGCCATAGCCGCACCACGCGCGACAGCTCGTCCTGGCTGACCTTGACGCGATCGTTGTCGCGGTCGATCGGCGACAAATCGTGGGTCAGTGAGGTATCGACGGCGGAAAGCTGCGCCAGCGGACCCATCAGGATCTTGTCGGCGCCGAGCGCCAGCATGGTCGCCGCGCTCTCGCATTCGAGCGGCACCAGCACGGTGAGCTGGTCGGTGAACTGGCGCAGCAGGTGCAC
>NZ_JBWZET010000118.1:0-11392 GCF_056722145.1 Rhizomicrobium sp.
GCGCCAGTTCGTGGTAATGCGTCGCAAACAGGCAACGGCAGGCATTGACCTCGTGCACCGCCTCGACCACCGCCCAGGCCAGCGCCAGCCCGTCATAAGTCGACGTGCCGCGCCCCACTTCGTCGAGGATGACAAAGCTGCGTTCGCCCGCCTGCGCCAGGATCGCGGCGGTCTCGACCATTTCGACCATGAACGTCGACCGCCCGCGCGCCAGGTTGTCGCTGGCGCCGACGCGGCTGAACAGGCGATCGACCACGCCCACCGTGGCCGCGTCGGCCGGCACGAAACTGCCCGCCTGGGCCAGCAGCACGATCAGCGCGTTCTGGCGCAGAAAGGTCGATTTGCCCGCCATGTTGGGACCGGTGACCAGCCACAGCCGCTTGTCGCCGGAAAGGGTCGCATCATTGGGCACGAACGGGGTGTGCGCGGCGTCGAGGGCCGCCTCCACCACCGGATGACGGCCACGCACGATCGAGAAGGTTTTCGAGGTATCGACCTTGGGACGCACATAGCGCTTGGCCAAGGCAAGATCGGCAAGCCCCGCCGCGACGTCCAGCACCGCCAGACCCTCGGCGATTTTGGCCAGCGCCGGCGCCAGCGCCAGGGCATCGGCGGCCATTTCATCAAACAGCAGCTTTTCCAGCGCCAGCGCCTGATCGCCGGCTTGGCTGATGCGGTTCGCGAGGCTCGACAGTTCATCGGTGGAAAAGCGCACCGCCCCGCCCATGGTCTGGCGATGGCGATAGCCGGCGTCGCCCATCAGCTTGTCGGCGTGCTGCGGCGTCACTTCGATGAAGTAGCCGAGAATGCCGTTGTGCTTGATCTTGAGCGGGGTGCCGGTTTCGTCGCGATAGCGGGTTTCGAGACCGGCAATGACGCGGCGCGATTCATCGCGCAAGGCCCGCAGCTCATCAAGCGGAGCATGGGCGCCGGGGCGGATAAAGCCGCCATCGCGGGCATAAAACGGCGGCTCGGGAACCAGCAGATGGGTCAGCTTGGCATCGAGCCCGGAGACGGCAGCGAGTCCATCGGTCAGGCCGGCAATGGCAGTGGCGGTTTCGCCCGCCGTGGTCCGCATCAGCGCGCGCACCTCCCGCGCCGCCGCGATGCCGTCGCTGAGACAGGTGAGATCGCGCGGGCCGCCGCGCTGGACGGAAAGCCGCGCCACGCTGCGGGCGATGTCGGGCGCGCGGCGCAAGATTGCGCGCAAAGCCTCGGTCACATCGCGGGCTTCCACGAAGCCCGCCACCGCCTCGGCGCGCGCCGCAATCGCTGCCACATCGGTCAGAGGGGCCGCCAGCCGCGACGCCAAGAGCCGCGCCCCGGCGGCGGTGACGGTGCGGTCGATCGCGGCCAGAAACGAGCCTTTGCGCTCGCCGGCCAGGGTCTGCATCAACTCGAGATTGCGCCGCGTCGCCCCGTCGATCGCCATGTAGGCGGCAACGCCGTCGCGCGCCAGCGGGCTGAGGGCGGGGATTTTGCCTTTCTGGGTCAGCTCGAGATAGCCGATCAGGGCCCCGGCGGCAGCGACTTCCGAGCGGCTGAAATGGCCGAAGCCTTCCAATTCCGCGACGCCGTAAAACGCCTTCAGCGCCCGTTCGCCGGTCGCCGAGTCGAATTTGATCGACGGCAGCACCGTCAGCGCCGGTCCGAAGCCGTTGAGACACACCGCCAGCGCCGGATCGGCGAGCAGCACATCGGGGACGATCAACTCCGACGGGCTGAGCCGGGCGAGTTCCACCGCGACATCGCCCGCCCCGATCGCCGCCACCCGGAAGCTGCCGGCGCTCATCTCGGCCGCCGCCAGCGCCAGATCGCTGCCGACCCGGGCGAGGCTCGCCAGGGTATTGGCCTGTTTCGGTTCGAGCAGCGACTCCTCGGTCAGGGTGCCGGGGGTGACGAGGCGGATCACTTCGCGCCGCACCACCGATTTCGAGCCGCGTTTCCTCGCCTCGGCGGGGTCTTCCATCTGCTCGCAGATCGCCACCCGGAAACCCTTGCGGATCAAGCGTTCCAGGTAGGCTTCGGCGGCATGGACCGGCACGCCGCACATCGGGATATCCTCGCCGAGGTGCTTGCCGCGCTTGGTCAGGGCGATATCGAGCGCTTCGGCGGCCTTGGCGGCGTCGTCGAAGAACAGCTCGTAGAAATCCCCCATCCGGTAGAACAGAAGATATTCGGCATTGGCCGCTTTGATTTCGAGAAATTGCGCCATCACGGGGGTGGCGCCCTCCGTCGTGGCGGTGGGCGGGGTTACAGTCGGGTTTACAGTCTCTGCGGCCATGAGCCCAACCTAGCAAAGCCGCACCCCGGTTGCGCCGCGGCTTCGGTTCGTACATGCCGGAGAGAAGCTGTATTCTGTGGAAAAGCGCCGGGGACCCCCCAATGGAACAGACGAAAGACCGCCCCACCTTCACCGAGGACGAAGCCCTCGCCTTCCACGCCGGTCCCAAGCCGGGCAAGATCGCGATCGTTCCGACCAAGCCGATGGCCAACCAGCGCGATCTTTCGCTGGCCTATTCGCCGGGCGTGGCGGTGCCGGTGCGCGCCATCGCCGAGCGGCCCGACGCGGTGTTCGACTATACCGCGAAAGGCAATCTCGTTGCGGTGATCTCCAACGGCACGGCGATTTTGGGCCTCGGCGATCTCGGCGCCCTGGCCTCGAAGCCGGTGATGGAAGGCAAGGCGGTGCTGTTCAAGCGCTTTGCCGATGTCGACACCATCGACATCGAAGTCGACACCCACGAGGTCGACGCCTTCGTCAATTGCGTGCGCTACCTCGGCCCCACCTTCGGCGGCATCAATTTGGAGGACATCAAGGCGCCGGAATGCTTCATGGTGGAACAGCGGCTGAAAGAGCTGATGGACATTCCCGTCTTCCACGACGACCAGCACGGCACCGCCATCATCTGCGCCGCCGGCGTGATCAATGCGCTGGCGCTGACCGAGCGCAAACTGGAAGACGTCAAGGTGGTGGTGAACGGCGCCGGCGCCGCCGGCATCGCCTGTCTTGAGCTTTTGAAAACGATGGGGCTGCCCAACGCCAACGCCACCCTGTGCGATTCCAAGGGCGTGGTCTATCGCGGCCGCACTTCGGGCATGAACCAGTGGAAGAGCGCCCATGCGGTCGACACCGAGGCGCGCACCCTGGAAGAGGCCATCGCCGGCTGCGACGTGTTCCTGGGGCTGTCGGTGAAGGGCGCGGTGACCAAGGAGATGGTGAAGACGATGGCCAAGGCGCCGATCATCTTCGCGATGGCCAATCCCGATCCGGAAATCACGCCCGAGGATGTCAAGGCGGTGCGCCCCGACGCCATCGTCGCCACCGGGCGCAGCGACTATCCCAATCAGGTCAACAACGTTCTCGGCTTTCCCTATATCTTCCGCGGCGCGCTCGACGTGCGGGCGCGCGAAATCAACCTGCCAATGAAGATCGCCGCCGCCGAAGCCCTCGCCGCCTTGGCGCGCGAAGACGTGCCCGACGAAGTCGCGACCGCCTATCGCGGCACCCGGCCGACCTATGGCGCCGACTACATCATTCCCTCGCCGTTCGATCCGCGGCTGATCGCAAGGGTGTCGTCGGCGGTGGCGGAAGCGGCAATGGCGACCGGCGTGGCGCGGCGCGCCATCACCGATCTGGAAGCCTATCGCACCGAGCTGTCGGCCCGCCTCGATCCGAGCGCCAATCTCTTTCACCGCTTGACCGACATCGTGCGCGCCAAGCCCAAGCGCGTGGTGTTTGCCGAAGGCGAGGAGCCGTGCGTGGTGCGTGCCGCCGTCGCCTTCCAGCAGGCCGGACTCGGCCAAGCGATCCTGGTCGGACGCAAGGACGTGGTGCAATCGACCATCTGGGGCATGGGGCTCGACCATCCCGTCGATCTCGAAATCCGCGTTCCCCATTCCGCCGCCGACGCCGCCCCCCACATCGAAGCGCTCTACAAGCGGCTGCAGCGCCGCGGCATGCTTTATCGCGACTGCGTGCGCCTCGTCACCAACGACCGCAATATCTACGCCGCGTCGCTGCTCGCCGCCGGCGAGGCCGATGCCATGGTGACGGGCGTGACGCGCGCCTATTCCACCGTGCTCGCCGACATCCGCCAGGTGCTCGATACCCCGCCGGGCCAGCGGCCGATGGGCGTGCTGGTGATTTTTGCCAAAGGCCGCGTGATCTTCGCCGCCGACACCTCGGTGCACGAACTGCCGAGTTCGGAACAGCTTGCCGATATCGCGGTGCAGTCGGCGAAGGTGGCGCGCCGCTTCGGCTATACGCCGCGGGTGGCGCTGCTGGCGTCTTCCACGTTCGGCTATCCGCGCAGCGAACGCTCGGAGCGCATCGTTGAAGCGGTGCATATCCTCGACCGCCGTCAGGTCGATTTCGAATACGACGGCGAGATGTCGGTCGATGTCGCGCTCAACAAATCGAAGCTTGGCCTTTATCCCTTCTGCCGGCTGACCGACACCGCCAACGTGCTGGTGATGCCGGCGGTGCATTCGGCCCAGATCGCCACCAAGATGCTGTCGCAGATCGGCGACGTCTCGATGCTGGGCCCGTTCCTGGTCGGATTGGAAAAGCCGGTGCAAATCGTTTCGCTCGGTGCCAACATGACCGAAATCTACAACGCGGCGCTGGTGGCATCGTTGTAACGGGAGGGGGCGTGATGGGCAGTCGCTGGATTCAACTGTTGGCCGGACTTGCGTTGGGTCTCGGCGGCTGCGGCTCGATCGGCAACTTCAGCGAGTATACGGTGAAGTGCAGCAACAATGCGCAAACCTGGGCGGCACTGCAGTCAGCGATCAATTCGGTCGGTACGGCGCGCAATGAAAAGCCCGAGATCGACTCGTATTCGGACGGCTCCTATAACGCCGTCTTCCGCCGCGACCTGTTCATCTGGTTTTTCTATCGCTCCGGATCCACCGGCTATTCCATCGACTTGCGGCGCGAATGGAACAGCAACGAGGACGCCGAAATTCTTACCGCGCGCAACCAGATCGAAACCGCCGTCCGCCACTCGATCTGTCCCGACTTCGAGCGGCAAATCCGCCATTACAAGCCGACGAACTGGGCCCATTAGCGCCCGTCAACGAGCATAAGAAAAGAGAACCTCATGACCAACGCCTTCATCGACCGCCTGTGGGATGGCGATATCATCCCGACGCTGTGCGACTACATCCGCATTCCCAACAAATCACCGATGTTCGATCCGGAGTGGGAAGCGCGCGGCGCGATGATGAAGGCGGTGGCGCTGTTCGCGAACTGGGCGGAAACCCATCTTGCGAAGATTCCCGGCGCCACGGTGGAGGTGATCGCGCCCGGCGGCAAGACGCCGCTGATCTTCATCGAAGTGCCGGGCACTGGTCCGAACATGGGGCCAGGCACGGTGCTGCTCTACGGCCATCTCGACAAGCAGCCGGAATCGAGCGGCTGGTGGGACGGCTTCGGGCCGTGGACGCCGGTGTTGAAAGACGACAAGCTCTACGGCCGCGGCGGCGTCGACGACGGCTACGCGATGTTCGCGGCGCTGTCGGCGATCCTGTCGCTGCATCAATCGGGCACGCCGCATGCGCGCTGCGTCATCACCATCGAAGCCGGCGAGGAATCCGGGTCGCCCGATCTCGAATGGTACATCAACAGCCTGGAGAAGCGCATCGGCGCGGTCGATCTGGTGGTGTGCCTCGATTCCGGCGCCGGCAATTACGACCAGCTGTGGCTGACCACCTCTTTGCGCGGCATCGCGGCCGGGCGGCTCTCGATCCGCGTGCTGAACGAAGGCGTTCATTCCGGCGATGCCTCGGGCGTGGTGCCGTCCTCGTTCCGCATTTTCCGCTCGCTTCTCACGCGCCTTGAGGACGAGACCACCGGCACGATCAAGCTGGCGGCGCTCAACGTCGACATTCCCGCCGACCGCCTCGAGCAGACGCGCGCCACCGCCGCCACCCTCGGCAACGAGGTGTTCGAGCGCATGCCGTTCGCCGGCACCACCAAGCCGATGGGCGCCTCGCCGGAAGATCTGATCCTCAACCGCACCTGGCGGCCGCAGCTCGCCGTGATCGCGATGGACGGCTATCCGACGCCGGAGGCCGCCGGCAATGTGCTGCTGCCTTTCACCACCGCCAAACTGTCGATGCGCCTGCCGCCGACCTGCGATGCCGAAAAGGCGGTCGCCGCGATCAAGCAGACGCTCGAAGCCGATCCGCCTTACAGCGCGACGGTGCGGTTCGAAACCGAAGCCGGCCAAGGCGGCTGGAACGCGCCCAGTCTGGCGCCGTGGCTGTCCGAGGCGGTCAGTGCCGCCTCCCATGCCCATTTCGGCCGTCCGGCGGGCTTTTTGGGCGAAGGCGGCTCAATTCCCTTCATGGGTTTCTTGGGCCGCAAATTCCCCGGCACCCAGTTCGTCGTCACCGGTGTTTCCGGCCCTGGCTCGAACGCCCACGGCCCCAACGAATTCCTGCACATTCCGGCAGTGAAGAAACTGTCGGCCTCCATCGCCGACATTCTGGCGGCGCACGCCAAGCGCTGATCAGGCCAAGAGGGCCAGGGCCGCTTCCAGCGTCTCGGCCTGACGGACATCGACCCGCATGGCGTCGAGCACGCTTTGCGGGCCGCTCTCCACCCCGGCAAGAATGACTTTGGTGTGTCCGGCTGCGGCCGCCTTGAGAAATTTCTTGAGGATGATCGCGCCGGACGCGTCGATCAGCGGCACGTCCTGCATCACCAGAATGATGGCGCGCGGCCGCCCGCCGGCGCGGAACAGGACCTCTTCGAATTTCGCCACGGCGCCGAAAAAGAACGGCCCGTTGAGGCGGAACACTTCCACCCCGCGCGGCAAGGCGCGCCGTTCCACCCGCGTCGCCTGATCCGGCAATCCTTCCGCCGCATCGCTCGCGAGCAGCGGTGCGCCGGTTTCGAGCGCCACCGTCTCGGTCATGCGGTGCATGAAGATCAGCGACGACAGCACCACGCCGACCCCGATCGCCACCGACAGGTCGATGAAGACCGTCAGCGTGAAGGTGACGAGCAGCAATGCCCGGTCGCCGACCGGTCCACGCAGCAGTGCCCGGAAGGCGGCGAATTCGGCCATGTTCCAGCATACGATCACCAACACCGCGGCCAGCGCCGCCAGCGGCACATAGGACACCAGTGGCGCCAGCAGCAGCATCATCACCAGGACGCCGGCGGCATGGACGAGACCGGACACCGGCGTGCGCGCGCCCGAGCGGATGTTGGTGGCGGTGCGGGCAATGGCGCCGGTGGCCGGGATGCCGCCCATGCAGGCGCTCGCCATATTGGCGATGCCCTGCGCCACCAGTTCGCAATTGGAGCGGTGGCGCCGTCCCGTCATGCCGTCGGCCACCACCGCCGACAGCAGCGACTCGATCCCGCCGAGGACGGCGATCGTCAGCGCCGCCGGAAACAGTTCGCGGATCTGGCGGAACCCCAGCGCCGGCAGGTGCGGCGGCGGCAGCATCCGCGGAATGGCGCCGAAGCGGCTGGCAATGGTTTCCACCGGCACCTGCAGCAGCGCGCAGAACAGCGCCACGGCAGCGATGGCGATCAGAAAGGCCGGCAGCCGCGGCCAGCGCAACTGCACCCCGACGATCGTCAGGATGGTCATCACCGCGACGTACAGCGCCTGCCAGTGAAAGCTGCCGATGGCGGCGGCATAGGCCTCCCAGCGGTCGAGCACGTCGGCCGGCGGATGCACCAGCTTTAGGCCGAGGATGTCGCCGACCTGACTGGAAAAGATGATCAGCGCGATGCCGGCGGTGAAGCCGGTCACCACCGGATAGGGAATGTATTTGATGAAGGCGCCGAGGCGGGCCCAACCCGCCACCATCAGCATCAGGCCGGCCATCAGCGTCGCCACCGCCAGCCCGTCATAGCCGTGGCGGCAGACCACCCCGAACACCACCACCACGAACGCGCCGGTCGGTCCGCCGATCTGGTGGCGGCTGCCGCCAAGCAAGGAAATCAGAAAGCCGGCAACGATGGCGGTGAACAGCCCGCGCTCCGGCCCCACCCCGCTGGCAATCGCCAGCGCCATCGACAGCGGCATCGCCACGATCGCCACCGTCAATCCGGCAGCGAAGTCGGCCTTCAGCCGCTCGGCGGTGTAGCCTTCCTGGAACACGGTGACGAGTTTGGGGACGAACAGAGTCCCGGCCGGCCAGCGCGGCAGGCGAAGGAAAGACGCAGTCATCGGGTTCGGTTACGCCCGCCGTTTCGGTCGGACAACGCGACATATCTGGCGGCAGAATTGCGGCCAAAACTGTTAAAGTTGATGGATTAAATATAATACCATCAATTTCCCCGCGACGCCGCCAGCCCGCACTGTCGCGCCTTGCCGCGGCGGCAAACGGAACATCGCGATGTGGCCAGGCGTTCCTTGCCCGCCACCATCCGGGGAAAACCATGCGCTCGTGCCTGCTCTATGTGATCGGCGTGCCGATCCCAGTCATCATCCTGATCTGGCTTCTGACGGGGCACGCATGAGCGGGCGGTTTTCCTGGAGCTTGACGCTGGCGGGCGCGGTCACGGCCGTCGCCGTCACCTTCGTGTTGCTGACCATCGGGGCTGGCGTCGGGCTGCTACTGCTGCCGCCAGCCCAAGACGCAGTGCCGCGGGGCTTTGTCACCGGCGGGGCGCTCTACTTTTTTGTCGTTCAGGCCTTCGGGTTCGCGGTCGGCGGCCATGTCGCCGGGCGGCTGCTGGGGCCGATGGTCGAATCCCATGCCCAGGAAGAAATCCGGGCGGCGCTGCACGGCCTCGCGGTTTGGGCGGTAACCATCCTCGCCACTCTGGTGCTGGCCGGGGTTGCCGGACAGGCTCTCGCCGCGCTCTACGGCATCGCGCCCGACCTCGACCGCCACACCGCGGCCGTCGTCAGCCTGTGGACCGGACTGGGCTTGTTATTCAGTGCGCTGGTGGCCATGGTGGCAGCGGTAACCGCTCGCCTTGAAGACGACCAAGAGACGCCGTGGTCGCTGTTCGCCTTTCATCGCGGCTGGCGCAGCTAAGCGGATTTGACCCGATGACGACTCTGACGGCCGAACGCAGACCGGGCCTTGGCGTTTTGTTCCTGTTCCTGGTCGTGACCCTGACCGTCGGGTTCCTCGCCGGGGCCGTGACGACGCCGAATATCGCGAGCTGGTACAGCCACTTGGCTAAACCGAGCTACAACCCGCCGAACTGGCTGTTCGCACCGGTATGGACCAGCCTCTATGTCCTGATGGCGGTGGCGGCGTGGCTGGTGTGGCGCGAAAAAGGCTTCCGCACCCCCGTGCTCGGCCTCTGGCTGGTCCAGCTTGGGCTTAACTTCGCCTGGAGCTTTATTTTCTTCGGTGCCCATGCCCCCGGGCCTGCCCTGGCGGAACTGGCGCTGTTATGGGTGGCCATCTTCGCCACCCTGATCGGCTTCGGGCGGATCGAAAAACCGGCCGGCTGGCTGCTTATCCCGTATCTCGCCTGGGTCAGTTTCGCGGGGGTGTTGAACTTCTGGGTCTGGCAGTTGAACCCCTGAAGTGCCAATTGTCGCGACCCGGGCTGCGACTCGTTCGCTAACCCGTTCCATTTCCTGACGTTCGGCCGCAAAATTACTCGGTCGCAATACGTATCACGACCTTGCGAGGTCGGAGCCTCGTTCCTATATACCCCTCAGACGAAAGGGTGGGGTCAACACGGCCCTGCCTGCGTGTGTGGTTATTGAACGGGGCGGGCAACTCCCGGCGCTCTTTCGAGGCCCAAGACCCGCTGCCAAGAGGAAGGAAAAACAACCATGGCGAAAGTGATCGGCATCGACCTCGGCACGACCAATTCGTGCGTCGCGGTCATGGAGGGCTCTGCCCCCAAGGTCATCGAGAATTCGGAAGGCGCCCGCACGACGCCCTCCATCGTGGCGTTCACCAATGACGGCGAGCGCATGATCGGCCAGCCTGCCAAGCGGCAGGCCGTCACCAATCCGGAACACACCTATTTCGCGATCAAGCGTCTGATCGGCCGGCGCTTCGACGATCCCATGACCCAGAAAGATACGGGCATGGTCCCCTACAAGATCGTTCGCGCCGACAACGGCGACGCCTGGGTCGAAGGCCGCGACAAGAAATATGCTCCCGGCGAAATTTCGGGCTTCATTCTGCAGAAGATGAAGGAAACCGCCGAAGCCCATCTCGGCGAAAAGGTCACCCAGGCCGTCATCACCGTCCCCGCTTACTTCAACGACGCCCAGCGCCAGGCGACCAAAGACGCCGGCAAGATCGCGGGCCTTGAAGTGCTGCGCATCATCAACGAGCCGACCGCAGCGGCGCTCGCCTATGGCATGGACAAGAAGGGCAACGGCACCATCGCGGTCTACGACCTCGGCGGCGGCACCTTCGACGTCTCGGTGCTCGAAATCGGCGACGGCGTGTTCGAAGTGAAATCGACCAACGGCGACACCTTCCTCGGCGGCGAAGACTTCGACCAGCGCATCGTCCATTACCTTGCCGACGAGTTCAAAAAGGAAAACGGCATCGATCTCAGGAACGACCGTCTCGCCCTGCAGCGCCTGAAAGACGCCGCCGAAAAGGCGAAGATCGAGCTGTCGTCGTCGATGCAGACCGAAGTCAACCTGCCGTTCATCACGGCCGATGCCTCGGGCCCCAAGCATCTCACCATCAAGATCACCCGCGCCAAGCTGGAAGCCCTGGTTGACGATCTCATCCAGCGCACCATCGGCCCGGTGCGCCAGGCGTTGAAAGATGCCGGAGTCTCGGCCAACCAGATCGACGAAGTCATCCTGGTCGGCGGCATGACCCGCATGCCCAAGGTGCAGGAAGTCGTCAAGCAGGTGTTCGGCAAGGAGCCGCACAAGGGCGTCAACCCGGACGAAGTGGTCGCCATCGGTGCCGCCATTCAGGCCGGCGTGTTGAAGGGCGAAGTCAAGGACGTGCTGCTCCTCGACGTGACCCCGCTCAGCCTGGGCATTGAAACCCTGGGCGGCGTCTTCACCCGTCTGATCGACCGCAACACCACCATCCCGACCAAGAAGAGCCAGACCTTCTCGACCGCCGAAGACAACCAGACCGCGGTCACCATCCGGGTGTTCCAGGGCGAACGCGAGATGGCGGCCGACAACAAGCTGCTCGGCCAATTCGACCTGATGGGTCTGCCGCCGGCGCCGCGTGGCGTGCCGCAGGTGGAAGTCACCTTCGATATCGACGCCAACGGCATCGTGTCGGTGACGGCGAAGGATAAGGCCACCAACAAGGAACAGCAGATCCGCATCCAGGCCTCGGGCGGTCTGTCGGATTCCGACATCAAGAAGATGGTGCAGGAAGCCGAAGCCCATGCGGCCGACGACAAGAGCCGCAAGGAACTTGCCGAAGCCAAGAACCAGGCTGACGCGCTGGTCCACAC